>NZ_CAWPQZ010000003.1:0-179288 GCF_963889785.1 Vibrio sp. S12_S33
TGGGGCCTGATGGTGAAGAAATTTTCTGTGACGAACATGGCCGCGTCAAACTGCATTTCCCGTGGGATAGATATTCAAACGGCGATGAGCACAGCTCATGCTGGGTGCGAGTGTCACAAGGATGGGCCGGCAGCCAATACGGGATGATGGCTATCCCAAGAATTGGTCATGAAGTGATAGTGTCGTTTTTAAATGGCGACCCAGACCAACCGATAGTCACAGGCCGCACCTACCATGCCAGCAACAAAGCACCCTACACACTGCCAGACAACAAAACCAAAACCGTGCTGCGCAGTGAAACCCACCAAGGTGAAGGGTTTAATGAGCTGAGCTTTGAAGACCAAGCGGCGCAAGAGAAAATTTACCTGCACGCGCAAAAAGACTATGAAGCACTGGTGCTCAATGACGCCACCAGTCACATCAAACACGATAGCCACCTGACGGTGGATAACGACCAGTTCAGCCATATCAAAAATAACCAACACTTAACGGTGGGTGGTGAGAGTCGCGAAGCCGTTCAAGGAAACCGAACGTTGATCATTAATGGTTCCTTACATGTAAAGTCGGGCCAAGTATGGGTTAATGAAGCGGGTGATGAAATCCATATTAAAGCTGGGCAAAAAGTTGTCATAGAAGCGGGCTCTGAAATTACGGTAAAAGCCGGTGGAAGTTTTGTTAAAGTGGATCCTGCTGGTGTCCATCTTTCTGGGGCGGGCGTTAATTTAAACTCAGGCGGAAGTGCTGGCAATGGCAGTGGTTTGAGTGGTGATTTACCGTTATTACCCGGTGAACTTGAACTGCAAAAGTCACCAGCACCACCACAAACTATCTCTTACCAAGCTCTATTGCGATCTGAAGAAGCGCGAATGCCAGCCGTAAAAGTATGTCCATTAGCAGGAGATGCCTAATGTTGAAATCGTGGTTTGAAGAACAGCCAGAACATCAATATTGGTTGGTTGATCATAAACTTCACAAGCTTGCTGTAGCGCAAAATGGTGGTTTTGGATTTGATGGTGCCATACCTGTGTTTTATGGTGCGATGTTTGACTCTGTGATGTCACTGTCACCGTGGCTAATTCCTGTATCAGCCTCTATTTTACAGTTGCCAAATAAAATGGTTAACCAAGGTTTAGGGCTTTCTAGTCGGGTATCAGAAAATGGCGTTATCGCCCACCTGAGAAGTTTATTGATAGCGGCGTTGGATGGTGAAGAAGTGTTGTTTCGCTTTTATGACTGTGAAGTAATTCTTCCCATGTTAGGCGCGATGGATGAGGCCGAGATAAATCAATTTTTAGGCAATATTAATCAATTAGTGGCGATTGATCACCATGAAGAAGACGCTCTCATTACCTTTACCAATACATCACGCGCGGAATTTACGCTCAAGCAGGAAATCTGGTGGAAGATGTTACCTCATCACCTAGCGCCTTTGTACAATGTAAATGTTCATGCGCACTCTTTAGAAAGGCGTTGGTGGGAGCTACTGCCGCATCTTTTACAACTCTTGGAAGCACCGCAGCAGATAATACTCGCCGCTCTGCAATCAGCATTAGACAAGCAGTATGACCACGATGTTGCAGAGCAGCATGCGTTAGTTGCGATCGTCACTGCGACCGATACCGCGCTTGATGATTTGTCTCACCATTTACATTTAACATCGGATGAACTCAAAGAGTTAAAAGCCATTAAGGAGAGCTGGCAATGAGAAGTACGACAGGAGTTAGCCCTTTCTGTGCACCGTGTGAAAATCGAACGCATTGGATTGAAATTATCATCCGTGATGAGTTCAATAAGCCATTTAAAGGAGTCACTGGTATTATTACTGACTCGGCAAAGCATGAATTTCCCGTCGTATTAGGTGAAGCGCCTATCTTGCTGAAAACGCTTGCCCCCGGCCCGGTGACGCTCACTCTCGATGCTGAACAATGGTTAAGAGAGTCTCAGGGTAAACTGAGAACACCCAATAATGAAGCCGACCCTACTTTGGATTTTGCCAAGCAATACCAAGACCATTTAGGGAATAGTGCTAGTTTTCTAAGTGTAACCACTGGCGATCTAACCGAATTAACGCCAGAACAAGCTCTACCCTTAAGGCACCAAAAAGGTCAAGCGGATGCTTGTAATTTACTGACAGATAAAAGTTATGTTCTTAAAGTGAGAGGATTTAACTTTATTACATTGCGCGTAGGTATGTTTTTTGATGGTACGGCCAATAATAGCTACAGTGCGCAATGGGGGAAAACTCAGTTAGAAAATTACTATCAAACGTGGAAAATGAAATACAACGTTGATTGCGATATTATTTCCAGAAAAACAGGGCGGCTTAAAAACGACATTCCTGCTACTCACTTATCGAGTGAGTGTTTTGATTATCCCAAAAAAGACAATTTCTTCATCTCGTTATTAAAAAATGATGCAGGTGAAGTAGAAACAGTGGCAGGCAGTGCTGCTAATGAGTTGACCAATGTGCAGAAATTATTTGAGCGTTATATAAATAAAGAATTTTCTAACGATAAAGACATCTATTTTATTTCTGAATATATGACCGGGATTGGTACGGGAAATAGCACAAATATTGCTCCAGCTGATGAATCGGAAATTTTTGGACAAGGTGCAGGGATTGGTAAATATGGTGTGACCGCTAAAGTTAGTACTTCCATAGAGCAGCTTTCAACGTCAATTATGGAACTAAAATCTACCTTCGCTAACGCACAGCCGAATATCGTTGACGGTTTTAATAAGTTGCAGTTTGATGTATTTGGCTTTAGTCGTGGAGCCGCCGCCGCAAGGCACTTTATCAATGTGGTTTTAGATGGTGAACAGGGTGAGTTTGCTCAAACGTTTAGCAAGGTGTGCCAAAAACTCGGTGTTCCCTTAGCTTATGGGTTTGATTGGAATGAAGCAGATGAGGCAAAAGCCAGCTGCGAGATTACTTTTGCTGGCCTATTTGATACCGTCGCTTCTGTGGTTGACCTACTCTCTTTTGATTTTTCAACTCATTATGACAACGGTGATGTGAGGCTATGGCTTGATCCTCAGCGCGTTAGGCGTGCAGTTCACTTAACCGCCGATCCTAGCATTGAGTGTCGCTATAACTTCAGCCTTAACCATCTTAACTCTGTTGATTCGGCTGCGCATTTTCATGAATTTGTTCTTCCCGGAGCCCATTCCGATATTGGTGGCGGTTATCATTCACGCCTAAGCTACAACAAGAGTGATTATCTCTTGCCGATCTTAGAAAAAAAGTTGGTAAAGCGTGTTAGTCGCTCTTTCTCTGACCGCTGGGATAAGGATCGCGCCGAGCAATACGTGAGAAAAAAACTGACTGAGTATAAACGGCGTGATTTAGCTACCGGCTGGCAGGAGAGTGATTACACAGAGCCACAAATTGAGTTTATTAATCATGGTAAAAAAGAGGGCGGCAGAGTGGTAGGTCGCCTTTATATACAGCGTAAGGTGGAAGGTGAACTCTCCCGTTTATACCTCAGATTAATGTATGGTTTAGCTGAGTTTCACGGGGCTCCTCTTGAGGATTATAATGGCAAAATTTGGCATGTTCCGGATCCTTATGCGATTTATTACACAGTAAGAGATTTTCCAGAGCAAAGCACAAATGGTTTAGCTGTCAGCTTTAAGGCTTTCAATCAAAAAGTACTGGATATGGCAAAGCAAGGACAGTATGCCAAGTTAGAGAGTGAGTTTGATGAAAAATGTAAACAAGAGTTGATGCAGTTAAACTTATTTCACCATTCATCTGATGATAGTTTTGCACTCAAACCGCTGTGGGATGAAAGTCAAGGCTGCTATAAGCGCGCCAGTTACCCATGCGAAAAAGGAAAGTAAAATGTATTTCAAAAGTATATCTGTTTTGCTAATTGCGGCATTGCTGAATGCTTG
Source organism: Vibrio sp. S12_S33 (assembly GCF_963889785.1). Taxonomy (NCBI): domain Bacteria; kingdom Pseudomonadati; phylum Pseudomonadota; class Gammaproteobacteria; order Vibrionales; family Vibrionaceae; genus Vibrio; species Vibrio sp. S12_S33. Next base: position 3,898 of record NZ_CAWPQZ010000003.1, read on the forward strand.
CTCCTCGTATGCTGGGTCGATACCAGAGACGCCATGGAGTGTTAGCGTCTCTATGCCCACTTTTTATCCTGTCAGTGTTACTCAAGCCTATGGGGTAAACGAGGCGCAAGATTGGACATCCCCTTTACATGCATTTTCTCAGTTTATGAGGATCAGTGCATTTGAAAATATCAAAAAAGAACTTCCTGACTATGATGGTTTTGGATTACCAATACACCCCTTCGCAATGAATCGACGAGGTGATCAGGTAATGCGAATTAAGCTACCACCCGATACTCTTTATTTGTATTGGGTTTCACTTATTAACACTCAGTTTTACGTGACCAAATATACTGTATCTGAAGATGTGAAAAGTTTGATGGCGCAAAAAAGTCTTTACCAAAATAGAGATGGTTCATTGGGTAATGTTTGTTATCGTACCGAATTCGTGTTCGGTTTACTGCCCAATGGACAAGCCAAGGTTTGGCTAAGAGGCTGTGGTGAAATCATCTATTTAGCTGAGCTGGGACCGGATAGAATATTGGATCGTGATAGTAATGGGTTTGATGAAGAAAGATATAAACAGGGTTCTTTACTAAATGATATACAACAACGCGCAAAAGACGCAGGTGTATCAATTGACCCGATCCCTTGGGATAAGGTGAATAAGGTGTATTCAATGGAAGAGATCAAATCTCTTAATTAACAACCTTTGATCAGAACGTAAAATGTATTTTAAAAGTATATCTGTTTTGCTGATCACGATATTGTTAAGTGCTTGCTCATCTTATGCAGGGCCAATACCAGATAGAGCATGGAGTGTTAGCGTCGCTATGCCCTCTTTTTATCCTGTTAGAGTGACTCAGGCCTATGGAGTGAATGAGGCGCAAAACTGGACATCTCCCTTACATACTTTTTCTCAGTTTATGAGAATCAGTGATCTAAAAAATGTTCAAGGTTGGTTACCTGAATATGATGGTTTTGGATTGCCTGTACATAGTTTTGCTATGAATACGCAGGGTGAGCAAGTTGTAAAGATTAAATTGCCACCAGATAGTCTTTACTTATACTGGGTTTCACTTATTAACACTCAGTTTTATGTGACTAAATATACTGTATCTGAAGATGTGAAAAGTTTGATGGGGCAAAAAAGTCTTTACCAAAATAGAGATGGTTCATTGGGTAATGTTTGTTATCGTACTGAATTCGTGTTTGGTTTACTGCCCAATGGGCAAGCTAAGGTTTGGCTAAGAGGTTGTGGTGAAATTATCTATTTAACCGAATTAGCACCAGATAAAGTTATGGATCGTGATAGCCATGGTTTTGGGGTAGAGAAGTATAAGCAGCCAGGTTCTTCACTGGAACGTATTCACAAACGTGCAGAAGACGCAGGTGTATTAATTGACCCGATCCCTTGGGATAAGGTCAATAAGGTGTATTCAATGGAAGAGATCAAATCTCTTAATTAACAATCTTTGATCAGAACGTAAAATGTATTTGAAAAGTATATCTGTTTTGTTGATCACGGTATTATTAAATGCCTGCTCATCTTATGCGGGGCCAATACCAGAGAAGGCATGGAGTGTTAGCGTCTCTATGCCCACTTTTTATCCTGTCAGTGTTACTCAAGCCTATGGGGTAAACGAGGCGCAAGATTGGACATCCCCTTTACATGCATTTTCTCAGTTTATGAGGATCAGTGCATTTGAAAATATCAAAAAAGAACTTCCTGACTATGATGGTTTTGGATTACCAATACACCCCTTCGCAATGAATCGACGAGGTGATCAGGTAATGCGAATTAAGCTACCACCCGATACTCTTTATTTGTATTGGGTTTCACTTATTAACACTCAGTTTTACGTGACCAAATATACTGTATCTGAAGATGTGAAAAGTTTGATGGCGCAAAAAAGTCTTTACCAAAATAGAGATGGTTCATTGGGTAATGTTTGTTATCGTACCGAATTCGTGTTTGGTTTACTGCCCAATGGGCAAGCTAAGGTTTGGCTAAGAGGTTGTGGTGAAATTATCTATTTAACCGAATTAGCACCAGATAAAGTTATGGATCGTGATAGCCATGGTTTTGGGGTAGAGAAGTATAAGCAGCCAGGTTCTTCACTGGAACGTATTCACCAACGCGCAAAAGACGCAGGTGTATCAATTGACCCGATCCCTTGGGATAAGGTCAATAAGGTGTATTCAATGGAAGAGATCAAATCTCTTAATTAACAACCTTTGATCAGAACGTAAAATGTATTTCAAAAGTGTATCTGTTTTGTTGATCACGGCATTGTTGAATGCTTGCTCATCGTATGCTGGGTCGATACCGGAGACGCCATGGAGTGTCAGTATCTCTATGCCCACTTTTTATCCTGTCAGTGTTACTCAAGCCTATGGGGTGAACGATGCGCAAGATTGGACATCCCCTTTACATACTTTTTCTCAGTTTATGAGGATTAGTGCATTCGAGAATATCAACAAACGATTTCATGAATACGATGGCTTCGGATTACCAATCCAAGATTATGCAATGAACCAGAAAAAGCAGGTAGTACAAATTAAGCTACCACCCGATGCTCTTTACTTGTATTGGGTTTCACTTATTAACACTCAGTTTTACGTGACCAAATATACTGTATCTGAAGATGTGAAAAGTTTGATGGCGCAAAAAAGTCTTTACCAAAATAGAGATGGTTCATTGGGTAATGTTTGTTATCGTACCGAATTCGTGTTTGGTTTACTGCCCAATGGGCAAGCTAAGGTTTGGCTAAGAGGTTGTGGTGAAATTATCTATTTAACCGAATTAGCACCAGATAAAGTTATGGATCGTGATAGCCATGGTTTTGGGGTAGAGAAGTATAAGCAGCCAGGTTCTTCACTGGAACGTATTCACCAACGCGCAAAAGACGCCGGTGTATCAATTGACCCGATCCCTTGGGATAAGGTGAATAAGGTGTATTCAATGGAAGAGATCAAATCTCTTAATTAACAACCTTTGATCAGAACGTAAAATGTATTTCAAAAGTGTATCTGTTTTGTTGATCACGGCATTGTTGAATGCTTGCTCATCGTATGCTGGGTCGATACCGGAGGCGCTATGGAGCGTTAGCATCGCTATGCCCTCTTTTTACCCTGTTAAAGTTACTCAGGCGTATGGGGTAAATGAAAATGAAAATTGGACATCATTGCTGCATAGTTTTACACCGCAATCTTTTAGTAATAGTGAGTTAAGTAACGCGCGTAAAAAGCTACCTAACTATGATGGTTTTGGTCTTCCTCTTCATGCCATAAGTATAACAAGTCGATACCAAATAGGTGGTACGAATCACTTGCCAGATAGTGTTTATTTATATTGGGTTTCGCTAGTAAATACTCAATTTTATGTCACGAAATATATTGTGCCAGAGTCTATAAAGCAACTTATGGCAAAACAAGACAGCTATACTCGAGCTAATGGTTTTGTTGTCAATCCCTGCTATCGCACGGACTTTGTATTTGGGTTACTGCCAAATGGGCAAGCCAAAGTTTGGCTAAGAGGTTGTGGCGAGACCGTCTATTTAGCCGAATTAGCACCAGATAAAGTCATGGATCGTGATAGCAACGGTTTTACAGCAGACACCTATAAAGAGGCTTCTTATTTAGGGCGTATTCACCAACGCGCAAAAGACGCAGGTGTATCAATTGACCCGATCCCTTGGGATAAGGTGAATAAGGTGTACTCTAGTGAAAAAATTATCCAATTGAATTGAAAGTAAATTACTTGCTGGATAAAAATCTGCTCTGGTGATTTTGTTGTAGTCATCATTAGACACGGAAACAGCCCGATTTTATCGGGTTTTTTCTTATCTGCTGCAAAACTCTTAAAGACATCAATCAAATGCTCAGGTATAAAAAGAACAACTGACCGCATTATTTTTCATACAGGGATAGGTATGTATATCCAAAACTTTGAGGCATTTTTAGTTGCCATTACCATCTTAACCTTAACACCAGGGCTAGACACCGCATTGGTTATTCGTAATACCTCTCGCGCTGGTTTTAGTGATGGATGCGTCACTAGTTTAGGTATCTGCAGCGGTCTTTTCGTTCATGCCACGTTTTCGGCGGTAGGTATTTCAGCGATCTTGGCACAATCCGCAGAGCTATTTCATTTCGTGAAAATGATCGGTGCTGCTTATTTGATTTGGCTAGGGCTTTCTAGCTTAAAAGCTCTGTTAAAAAATGGGCAAGGGATGAATATCTCCACCGTTTCTCACGGCGAGCTCAAACTCTCTCGTTCATTGCGTGAGGGCTTTCTATCGAATGTGCTTAACCCTAAAACTGCGGTATTCTACTTGGCATTTTTACCTCAGTTTATTAATCCAGAGTCTTCTCCATTATTTCAGTCATTATTTATGGCCGCTGTTCACTTTGTTATTGCCATGGTTTGGCAGTGTGGGTTAGCGGGTGCACTAAGCTCTGCAAAGAATCTACTTAAAAATGCATCCTTTATGAAATGGATGGAAGGTACAACCGGTGTTGTACTTATCGGCCTGGGTCTCAAATTGTTACTTGAGAAAGAAACAATTCAATAAATAGGGTTGTAGGTTTTTTCTCAATAAATTTGCGCTGACATTTCCCTGAAATAACGTCCTTAAATATGAAGTATAAATACCCGCATGTGCTACTCGGTAGGAAGTTGTGGGAGATGATGTGAATATTTTACTTATTTGTACGGTTGTTTTGGTGTGTGTATTGCTGTTTCTTGGGGGGATAGCGTTAGATCTTGAAGTGCCTATTTCAATTATTATTTTAGCAGTGTTAAATTGGTCCCACTCTTGCTTAGATAAACAGATACGTAAGCAAAAACATATGTCATTAAACCGCAGATAGGGCTGTTGAATACCTATCTGCGGTGTCGATTTAATATTGTGTCTGAACGGTATTCACAGCGTTTGAAGGTTGTTTTTCAAAGAACAGTTTCGTTTCTTCCATCACGACGTGGCGTAAGGCAATTAAACCAATGAGATTTGGAATGGCCATTAACCCGTTAACGATATCTGCAATGATCCAAATCATATCCAGATGCAAGAAAGCGCCAGATGCAACTAAACCGATAAATATCACTTTATAAGGCAAAACCGCTTTTGTGCCGAATAGGAATACCACGCAACGTTCACCATAGTAGTTCCAGCCCAAAATCGTAGTGAAAGCAAAAAACATCAAACCGATAGAGACAAGCATTGGTCCTAATGTTTGAGCATTTAAACCAACAGCAAATGCGTAAGTGGTCATCGCTGCACCAGAAAAATCGCTTTGCCATGCTCCGGTAAGTATTAATGCAAGGCCTGTCATCGTACAGATGATAATGGTGTCAAAGAACGTACCCGTCATCGAAATTAACCCCTGTTTTACACAAGAGTCTGTTTTCGCAGCGGCAGCAGCCATTGGCGCACTGCCAAGTCCAGATTCATTTGAAAAGACACCGCGCGCGATACCTGATTGAATAGCAAGCATGATACTCGCCCCTAAAAAACCACCAGTAGCAGCGGTTGAGGTAAATGCAGAGGTAATGACAAGGCTGATTGCATCTAGCAGTTTATCACTGTTGCTCACAATCACACTTAAACAGGCAACAATATAGAATAGTGCCATTGCCGGTACGATTTTACCTGCCACGTTAGCAATCGATTTAATACCACCAACGGTGACAAAGGCGACTAAAAGCGTCAGAACTACAGCTGAAATTTCGCGAGATACACCAAATGAGATTTCAGTGGCGTCCAAAATGGCGTTTACTTGTGGGAAAGTGCCGATACCAAAGCACGCCACGCCAATTGCAAACAGAGCAAATAGAACAGCTAGTGTTTTCGAACCAACACCATATTGTAAATAGTACATTGGGCCGCCAACCATTTGCCCTTTGTCATCGACTTTACGATATTTTACCGCGAGCAAGCATTCTGCATATTTTGTTGCCATACCAAATAGTGCCGCCAGCCACATCCAAAACAGTGCACCCGGACCGCCTAGTTTAATTGCGGTTGCGACACCAACAATATTACCGGTACCGATAGTGGCGGATAATGCTGTGCAAAGCGCAGCAAAGCTTGATACATCACCTTGTTTATCCGATGACTTATCTTTGCTAAAGACCATTTTTAGTGCCGTTGGAAGGTGGCGAAACTGAATAAGTCCCAAACGAAAGGTAAAATAGACACCAGTACCCACTAATAAAATAAGAAGTGGTGGTCCCCAAATAAAGCTATCAACAGTTTCAAGTATAGATTGCAGGTTGTTCATGAATTCCCCTTAATAAAACAACAGTTAAGGAGAAGAGGGAAAGGGTAGTGATCAAATAGAACACGATAGGTATTGAATAGACAATACCTATTTAAAATTATAGCTTTCCACTCCTCTGTCCTTTTGCCTGAGAGTTTCACCCTATGACAGGGTTTGCTCCTTCGGCGACCGATTCAACGGTTCTCTCCAGAGGTTCCTCCAACTACAGTCCTCGCTTGTTCTGTAAATAGAACATTAGCACCTGAAAGATTTACTTCTTCGGTGGGTTAGTTTATTCAGTTAAGAATGAACTAGCCTCTCTCCTGCAGTCTTCATCGGAACTGACGGCAAGCAGTGCTTACCGTCAAGGCACGATATGTTACATAAAGAAGTTTGCAAAACAAGATAAATTGTGGCTTTAGTCTCATTTTTATATTGATCGGTGAATTGTTGTCCAATCGATTTATCCAATGAGTAACAATGAAAAACGATTAAGGTGAAAGTTTACGCAACTTGTCGATTGTTCTACTTTTCTCTGACCTTTGACATGCTATAAATGGTATAAAATACGCTGGAGGAATAGTGCTATGACACGACTAATAACCATCGTTGTATTGATCGCTTTGGCGTTCATTTTAGTGCGTTTTCGCACTAATGAAAAATTGCAGAAAGGTGTTGTTATTACCTTACTGTCTGCTTTTGTAATCTACACCGCTTCAATTGTAATTGCTGAATTAACCCGCTGATGTTTATAGAGGAGTAAAAGAGTGGATAAACATACTGACATTGACGAACAAGAGGATGTAGTAGTCATTGAAGAACGAGATAAACGCACTTACGTTTATCTCGCATTGGCGGGAGTATTAGGTTTGGCACTAGGCGGCCTGATAGGTTCAAGTATCACCACTAATAAATGGCAAAAAAGCTATAGTCAATTGGAAGAAAAATATCAGCAACTTAATGAAGACAAAACACAATTAGTCGAAACGGTTGAGTTGAAAGTGGCAGCAGTTGACGCTGAAGTTGAGACTAAAATACAACGAGCATTGGATGAACAGAATTCACAGCATCAAGAACTATTGAATCAATTCCAAGAAAAATATAAAAAACTGGAATCAGAAAATAAGTTGCTACAAGCGAAACTCAATGATGAGAAAGAAAAGCTAGTAGAGGTTGCTCAAAGCAATAGTAAGCTCAATCGCCAGGCGGATATGCAAGCGACCATGTTTGAACGTTCACGTGAACTTTTCCAACGTGAGCTAAAAATTAAACAAGAGCTTGAAGCGCTAGAGAAAGAGAAACAGACCATTACTCCAAAGTTGAAGTTACTGAAGTCTGACTGTGACGCTTACTTGGAAGGTAAATCTTGGGATGCTAAATCAGATGCTTGTGATAAGCAAGATGCTGCGAATTCTCGTATCAGTCAAATTGACCAAATGATACAAGTACACCGCATGGATCTAGAGCAGATAAAAGTTTTAACAGAAGGTATCGGCTTGTAAGTTTAATTTTTTGTCTATGTATAAAGAAAAGCGCCTCCGAAAATAGAGGCGCTTTTTTGTTTTATGCCGTTAAATATGCTTTTACGAACTGGGCTATTTTAACCATGTCAGCAACTGCAATGTACTCTTCAGTAGTATGAACTTTTGCCATGCCAGTTGAAAGATTGACTGTTGTTAACCCTTTTTCGTTGAAGTTGTTGGCGTCACTACCGCCGCCAGTACGCTTAGTTTTAGGTTCAATATCAATAGAATGGAAGGTGTTTTTGATCGCTACAATGTGCGGATGATCTTCATCCAAAACAAAAGCATTATAAGCGCGTGTTGATTCAATCTCGACTTGTGCACCGTGTTTATCTGCCGTCGTTTGGAAAGTTGAAACCATGTGTTCAACTTGTTGGCTCAGTTTGTCATCATTCAATGAACGTGCTTCTGCGACAATTTTAATGTCTGGCATGACAATATTGGTTGCGCCACCACCTTGAACAATACCGATGTTGGCCGTGGTTTCTTCATCAATGCGTAACAACTTCATTTGAGTAATAGCGTCAGCGGCAACCATGATCGCGCTGATCCCTTCTTCAGGAGCAAGGCCTGCATGAGCAGGTTTGCCTTTGATTGTCGCTACAATCTTTTGTTGGCCTGGTGCGGCTTTTACTATAGTGCCGATTGGACCGCCAGTATCTAACACAATGGCTTTCGTTGATTGAATGTTCGTCATATCGAATTGTTTTGAGCCTTGAAGACCACCTTCTTCATGAACCGTAAAGGCAATTTCAATAGTTTTGTGCTGCAGATTTTCAGCTTGAATACAGCGAATGGCCTCGATAATAGCAGCAATACCTGATTTATCATCGCCACCTAAAATGGTATCGCCTTGAGAGCGAATAATGCCATTGTCGATAATCGGTGTAATGCTCATGCCGGGCTTTACGGTATCCATATGGCAGCTTAATACGACACTGTCGTTTATTTGGCCTTCCAAGCGAGCATAAATATTGAAGCCATTCGAAACTTGCTCTGGCACTGCAAGCTTATGAACGTTAAAACCTAACTCTTCAAGCTGTGTTGCTAAGGTTTCAGCAATTTGTTTTTCATTACCCGATTCACTATCAATTTTGATCAAATCAAAGAAGTGCTCAACCAAACGTTGCTCATTTATGGAATTCATTGTGTCTTACCTTGTAGGGAACAGAAGCGATACCTTATCGCGTGTTACAGGGTCAAGATGCTGAGGTAAATCAAAAAATACCGATAAAATCAAACCGTCTAATCCCTGATATTGAGCGGGTTTATCTGTTTTAGCTAAGTCACTAACTTTTTTGTATGAAAGTCTATTGGTCCATCTTTAGATGAATATCTGCAAGCATCAGTGGGTGATGAAAATAGTAACCTTGCTGAAATTGTACCCCTTTTGCTGCTAAGTAACGGGCTTGTTCTTCTATCTCGACCCCTTCAGCAATAATTGTGATATTTAAACTATGCGCGAGGTCTATGATGGCATTCAAAATGGGTGCGTTAACAGATTGTAGTCCAATAGTATCAACAAAACATTTATCGATCTTGAGGCAATCAAAAGTGATATTTTGCAACACAGAAAGAGTGGTATGTCCGGTACCAAAATCATCGATGAAAACTTGAATACCTAATTTTCGGACTTCTTCTACGGCTTTTTGCCCTTGTTCATCCAGTAACTGTCTTTCAGTGATTTCGATATCAAAATTGATATTGATGTCATTAAAAGCTCGACCGTATTGTTCAAGTCGTTGTAAACAAAGATCATTGAGAAGGTATGAAGGAGGAACATTGACCCCTAGGTGGAACTTATCTTGGACGGTGATCGTACTCCAATCTTCAAAAGCGTTTTCAATTACGTAATCGGTAATTTGATTAATTAACCCATGCTCTTCAGCTAAAGGAATAAAGGTATCTGGTCGAATAAATCAAAGGTTTGGATGCACCCAACGAATCAAAGCTTCTGCACCGATAATAGAATGATCGTCACTAGAAATGATCGGTTGATACATCAAAAACAACTCTTTATTGGCTAGTGCTCTTTTTAAATCATCAACTAACGAGTTTCGTTTACTAAACCATTGAAAAATTGAAAAAATATGAAAATCAATATTGATATTACCAAAGAGACCGGAATAGCACCGAGGAAGCTAAAAATAACCCTTGAATCAACAAAATTAGAACTAGCTTCAACCATTAGGGAAAAATCGTAACGGCTTGATTTGACAATTTGACTTGGATTTTGACTGACAAATTTTTTATTTGCTGGGTAGTATAGTTCACCTAACTTCACAACAACCGTTTTTATACGCTTATCAGATCCATGTCCCAAGCGAGCGGAAACGTAATTCCTATCCATGATGGACACAGCACTACGTTGGGAGTTGTTCTTGTCTACATCGACCACAATTAAGGTGCGATTGTCAGGATTACCTTCTAAATCAAGTAAGAATTCTCTTGTATTCAAGCCATTTGCCGATACGCGATGACTGATATCGGTGTGCCTAACCCCACGTTTTGAAGAGCAGGTGATGGTTTGATTTTCGACAATTAGCATCTCCCTTAAGTTGCTCTCAAAAAGAAAGTTATTTTTAATAGAGTCATTGCGCTAATTACCGCAATTGTAACAATAGTGTTACATTGTAATTGTTGGAATACTCTATCTCTCAAAATTGGCTAGCTTTTTATTATAGAGTTGATTCCATTTAACTATTTGTATTTACGAGTTTTATATTGGTGCGTGTTATATTTTTCCTGAGCATCATAATCCTTATGAGTGCTCACTTTTTTGGTGTAACAATTCAATTACATTTTGTGGCGGGTGAGGTAGCTGCACCGTTTTCCGCTCAGTCATTTCTTTTTGCCAAAAATTGCGTCATTTTCTTTAAATCGCTTATCAAAACATAGATAAATTTTTAAAGCATGGTAAGGCTCGTGCACTGAGGGAGTAAAAAAGATGGCAGCAATCTATAACCCACTAGGTACTGATGGTTTTGAGTTTGTGGAATATACAGCCGCAAACCAAGCAGGGATCAAGCAATTAAAAGCGCTATTTATGTCATTAGGCTTTGCCGAAATAGCAAAGCATCGCTCCAAACAAGCTTGGTTATACCGCCAAGGAGACATCAATTTCATTGTTAACGCTCAACCGCATAGTCAAGCAGAGTCGTTTGCTCGTGAGCATGGACCTTCAGTTTGTGGTATGGCATTTCGTGTTGCAGATGCTAGCCTTGCGATGGAACATGCGTTAGCCAATGGTGGCAAAGAATACAAAACTCAGATTGGGCCAATGGAGCTCAGTATTCCAGCTATTTACGGAATTGGCGATAGCTTACTCTATTTTGTGGATCGCTATGGCAGCCAAAGTATTTACGATGTGGATTTCAAGTTTTATCTCGATGCCGTTGAGCGCGTAGCAACCGCGAATGTTGGCTTATATGAAATAGACCACTTAACGCATAATGTAAAACAGGGGCACATGGATGTGTGGTCTGGTTTCTATGAGCGTATTGGTAATTTCAGAGAAATCCGTTATTTCGATATTGAAGGCAAGCTGACAGGGTTAGTGAGTCGAGCAATGACAGCACCATGTGGCAAAATCCGCATTCCTATTAACGAATCTTCAGACGATAAATCACAGATAGAAGAATTTATCCGCGAATATAATGGTGAAGGTATTCAGCATATTGCCTTAGCGACAGATGATATTTACGCCACAGTGAACACACTGCGTGAACGTGGTATGGATTTCATGCCAACCCCAGATACCTATTATGAGAAAGTCAATGAGCGGGTCGAAGGGCACCAAGAAGATGTTGAACAGTTGAAAGATCTGCGTATTTTGATTGATGGCGCACCAATGAAAGATGGCATCTTGTTGCAAATCTTTACTCAAACCGTCATTGGTCCGGTCTTTTTTGAAATCATTCAACGTAAGGGTAATGAAGGATTTGGGGAAGGGAATTTCAAAGCACTGTTTGAATCGATTGAAGAAGACCAAATTCGCCGAGGAGTACTAAGCGATGCATAAATGGATCACATTCCCTCATCGAGAAGGGGTGTGCTCTAAACAAGCACACGCCGATTTTCCGCAACATGCAATATACGAAAGAGAAGCCGGACGCAGTGGCTTTTTTGGCCCGGCGGCACACTTTCATCATCAACATGCACCGACTGGTTGGGTTGAATGGCAAGGTGAGTTAAGACCAAGAGCATTCAACTTTAACCATGTCGAACAGGCAGAGAAATCTTCTCCTTGGGATGTGCCCCATCTTTTACACAACGCCAACTGCAAAGTACGTGTCTGGAAAGTAGCACAAGCCATGACCCATCTAGTTCGTAACGCTGATGGTGATGAACTGCTTTTCATCCATCAAGGTAAAGCGGATTTATATTGTGACTATGGGCATTTAAATGTCACCGAAGGGGACTATGTTGTGATCCCTCGTGGCACTAATTGGCGTTTAGCTCCGAGCGAACCAATGTTTATTCTGATGATAGAAAATACCGATGCAGCGTATTCTCTGCCAGAAAAAGGACTGGTCGGAAATCATGCAATCTTTGACCCGGCGGTGTTAGAAGTCCCTTCAATCAATGAGCAGTTTAGAGCTCAGTATTCAGAGCAGAGCACGCAAGTAGAGCTAAAGCGTCACGAAAAAGTGAGCGTGATTACTTATCCATTTAATCCTTTAGATGCCATTGGCTGGCATGGTGATCTCGCGGTAGTCAAACTGAATTGGCGAGATATTCGTCCCTTAATGTCGCACCGCTACCATTTACCTCCGTCCGCCCACACGACCTTCGTTGGACAAGGTTTTGTGGTATGTACATTTGTTCCGCGTCCGATTGAAAGTGACCCCGGAGCATTGAAGGTGCCGTTTTACCATAACAATGATGACTACGATGAAGTGCTGTTTTATCACGCTGGTGATTTTTTCAGTCGCGACAACATTGAAGCAGGTATGGTTACGTTTCATCCGGCAGGGTTTACGCATGGACCGCATCCGAAAGCGTTTAAAGCAGGACAAGAATATAAGAAAAAATTCACAGACGAAGTCGCGGTGATGATTGATACTCGTCATGCATTGCAATTTAGTGACGCAGCGCAGTTAGTGGAAAATAAGCACTATGTCTACAGTTGGAAAACGACGCAAGAGTAGGGAGATAAAATGAAATTAGCAACGCTCAAAAATAACACGCGAGATGGTCTGCTGGTGGTAGTCAACAAAGAGTTAACAAAATGTGTTGCGGTGCCTGATATAGCAGAAAATCTTCAGCAAGCATTGGACCGTTGGCATCACTTTGAACCGATGTTGCACGAAGTTTACACTGCTCTAAACGAGGGTAAATTACTGCATGAAATAACGTTTGATCCAACATTATGCCATTCACCACTTCCACGTGCTTATCAATGGGCCGACGGTTCGGCCTACATTAATCATGTCGAGTTAGTCAGAAAAGCGCGTGGTGCTGAGATCCCAGACAGTTTTTGGAGTGATCCACTTATGTATCAGGGTGGTTCAGATACATTTTTAGGCCCGCGTGATGAGATTAAAATGGCCAGTGAAGAGTGGGGAATAGACTTTGAAGCGGAAGTCGCTGTGATTACAAACGATGTGCCGATGGGTGCGACAGCAGACGAGTCGGCCCAGGCTATTCGCTTAGTAATGCTGGTGAATGATGTGTCGCTGCGGGGATTAATTCCTCAAGAATTGGCCAAAGGTTTTGGTTTCTTCCAATCGAAGCCGTCATCTGCGTTTTCACCAGTAGCAGTCACGCCCGATGAATTGGCTGAACATTGGGACGGGGGCAAACTCAATTTACCTCTACTTTCTACTTATAATGGTCGTGCATTTGGTTGTCCTAATGCAGGCGTTGATATGACCTTTGAATTTCCACAATTGATTGCCCATGCGGCAAAAACTCGTCCACTCTGTTCAGGTACGATCATCGGTTCTGGTACGGTATCGAACAAGCAAGGAACGGACTACGGAACCTCTATTGAAGAGGGTGGGGTTGGTTACTCCTGCATTGCCGAAGTACGGATGATTGAAACGATTCGAGATGGTAAACCTAGCACGGAGTTTATGAAATTTGGTGACACCATCAAATTAGAAATGCGAGATAAACATGGCAATAGCTTGTTTGGCAGCATAGAACAGAAAGTGGTGAAATATTAATGGCAGACATAAAATTGTATGGATACTGGCGTTCTTCGGCTGCGTATCGAGTAAGAATTGCGCTTAATTTGAAAAAATTAACCTACAAGCAAGTTCCTATTCACCTTGTCAAAAGTGGTGGAGTTCAGCATTCTCCGGAGTTCAGTACGCTTAACCCTAGCGAATTGATCCCAGTACTTGCAGATGGCGAACTATGTATCAACCAATCGCTAACAATTATCGAATATCTTGATGATGTATATCCTGACATTCGTTTAATCCCTGAGTCTGGCAAAGAAAAATATCTGGTTAAATCACTGGCTCAAGATATCGCTATAGATATTCATCCGCTTAATAATTTGCGGGTATTGCAGTATTTAACCGCTGAATTGGGCGTGAGTGACTCACAGAAAAGTGATTGGTATAGGCACTGGATCCAGACTGGTTTTCACGGATTAGAGAAGAAACTGGCACAATTGGCGGGGACTCATTGCGTTGGTGATCAAATAAGCCTCGTCGATGTCTGTCTAGTTCCCCAAGTGTATAACGCTGAACGGTTTAGTCTTGATATTAGCCAGTTCCCTAACATTGAGCGCATAACCGCCAATCTTAGAGCTCATCCTGCTTTTATCGCAGCAGAACCTGAAAGTCAGCCTGATGCGGAAATCTAGTAAACTAGCCTGATATTGGGCTAGCTTCACTTCCAAAAATAGACTTTTATAACCTGCTGAAGAAGTTAGCGCGGTATACTGTTGTTTGAATGGTAAAAGATCGATAGAACGCAATTCCTGTTGATAATGAGAGCTTTTATCAATAAAATCGCACGCACTGCTTTGATGGTAATAAATAACGTCTATGAATCCTTTTAAAATAAGTTTGCTCTTTGTCGCAACCACAAGCTTGCTCGGCGCAAATGCTTCAACGTTAAGCGATGCTAATGCAATTCAAAATAGCACCAACTCAATGTCTGCCCTTAGTCAGAAGAGTATTAATCACAGTTCACAACAGGCTTTGCAACTGCAAGCTGAAATTGATCAACTTAAAGAAGACGTAAAAAATATCACCATTTACCGTAATCATTTAGCGTCATTGGTTGAAAGCCAAAATCAAGAAACTCAAAGTCTTGCTCATCAAATTGAAGAGATAAAACTAACACGTCAGGGGATAGTCCCTTTGATGTACAAAATGATTGATGGGTTGCGCATTATCGTTGAAAGTGATCGACCACTAAAACGTGGACAACGTTTGGAACGCATAGAAAAACTTCAAACGATGATGACCAGAGCCGATGTCAGTGACGCTGAAAAATATCGTCGAATTCTTGAGGCTTACCAAATTGAAATTGATTACGGGACTAAACTTGGTGCTTACCAAGGTTCGATCACTTTGAATTCCGCTGAAACTATTGAAGCTGATATTTTATACGTTGGGCGTATATCTTTGGTAGCGAGAAGCTTCAATGGCAAACATTATTGGGCTTGGGATCAACAGTCTCAACAGTGGAATTCAGTGGATACAAACGCATACAGTGAGTTAGATAATGCATTCAAAATGGCAAGCAGCCTGATAACACCAAACTTAATGACGGTGCCTGTTTCACTTAACCAGAAACAGGAGCAATAAAATGAACAAGTTATTAAAAATTTCTTCGCTCGTTTTTGCTCTGCTTTCATTACATGCTTTTGCTAATGCTGAGTTAGTGGCTAGTGCTAAACAGGAAAACCAGAAGCAGCAAACTCATAATATTCAGCGAGAAGCGAGTTTTAAACAGACAGAGCAACAATTGCGTGCGATTAAGCAGGACTTAGAAACTCAACGTAAGGCATTGCAAGCACAGGCTGACCTGCTCAGTAAACAGTTTGGTGATAACGAAAACACCTTAGCTAGATTAGAAGAGCAGTTACGTTTAGAAACAGGTAGTTTGGGCGAGTTATTTGGTGTGGTACGTCAAAATGCCAAATCATTGAGTAGCGAGTTGCAGCAATCCATTACCGCTGTTGATCGGCATCAGCACACAGCACAAGTTGATGAAATTGTTGCGGCAAAATCATTACCTTCGATGACACAATTGACCGGATTGTGGCGCAGTTTTAACGAGCAGATCATCGCAAGTGGTGAGCTTAGTCGTGTTGACGTTGATTTTATTGATGGTGACGGTGTCACTAAATCCATTCCAGCTTATCGCATCGGTACTTTTGGCCTTGTATCAGAGCAAGGTTATATGAAATGGAATAGTGATAAACAGGTGGCGACAAGCTACGCTAAACAACCCGAAAATACCCCTACCTTGACCAACATGGCAGGTAGCCATGTACAAATGTTGATTGTGGATCCATCACGTGGAGTGATGCTAGAGCAACTCGCGCAAGTGCCGACATTGATGGAACGCTTACAAGCTGGTGGAGCAGTGGGTAATATTATTTTAGCACTGTTAGTGATCGGGCTGCTGATTGCGCTTTATCGTGGTTCGGTGTTGTTCATTACTCATCATAAGATCAAAGCGCAATTAAAAGATCCACAGAAAATCGGCAATAACCCTTTGGGGCGAGTACTAACTGTCTATAACAAAGAACAAAATCGCAGTGTAGAAGCGTTAGAACTTCGTCTATTAGAAGCGGTAGTCGACGAGCAAGCTCATCTTGAACAAGGTTTATCGATGCTAAAATTGTTGGCAGCGATTGCTCCTATGCTCGGATTGCTGGGAACCGTAACAGGAATGATTGAAACCTTCCAGGTGATCACCCAGTTTGGTAATGGGGATCCGAAAGTGATGGCGGGAGGCATTTCTATGGCACTAGTAACGACTGTGCTTGGTTTGATCGCGGCGATGCCATTGCTGTTGGCACACAATATCTTGAGCTCTCAGGCTGAAAACATTCACACTATATTGGAAAAACAAGGTATTGGTTTGGTTGCAGAGCAAGCTGAGCAAGACTGCTTGTCTATTAATCCTGCCGCAGCCGAGGTTGCAGCGTAATGAGCAGCGTATTGCCAAGTGCTTTGTTAGCCAATGATTGGCTTGTGACATTGCAGCAATTTATGCAACAAGGCGGTGTCGTACTTTGGTGGTTAGCGGGTGTAGTGGCTTTATATTGGCTACTTATTGTTGAGCGAGTGTTGTTTATAATATTTGCTTTTCCCAAACTTCGTAAAACGTGGTTAGCTGAATGGCATCAGCGAGTCGATCACCATTCATGGTATGCTCACGCCATTCGCGATGGGTGGTTAGGGCAAGCACAATGCCTACTGCGCCAAAATCTCAATATGATAAAACTGCTTGTCACTCTATGCCCAATGCTTGGTTTGCTTGGTACCGTAACTGGGATGATTTCGGTGTTTGATGTTATGGCAAACCAAGGCAGTAGTGATCCTAAATTAATGGCTTCGGGTATTTCATTGGCCACGTTACCAACTATGGCTGGTATGGTTGCAGCATTAGTCGGTGTGTTTGTTCATGCTCGTTTAGCAAAAGCGTGCCATCTGCTTGAACTAAAATTGAAAAAATCTTTAAGGAGTTTGCGATGAGATTAGGCAGACGCCACCAGAAAAATGATGAATCGCAAATCGATTTAACCTCGATGCTCGATATTGTTTTTATTATGTTGATTTTCTTTATTGTTACCAGTTCATTTGTTCGAGAATCTGGCGTTGAAGTGAATCGACCGCAAGCTTCACATGCGGTGAGTCAAAAAGACGCGGGTATTTTCGTCGCAATTAATGCGGCAAACGATATTTACATAGATAAACGTCTGATTGATGTTGAACGAGTTGAAGCAACACTAGAACATCTACTATTAGAGCAACCTGATGCTTCACTGGTCATTCAAGCTGACGAACATGCTTACAATGGCACGGTTGTGAAGGTAATGGATGCGGCAAAAGGTGCTGGAGTAAAAAGCATCGCATTGGCTGCGGAAAAACGCTGATGCTACGATTACTCATTGCATTACCTTTTGCTGGCATTATTTCACTAGCACTGTTTAGTTTTATGTCATGGATGATAGATAACGGTCATCAACGAACCACGGAACCTAATGCGGCGCTTAGTTTTACAATGGTTATGGTCGAGCAAGAGCAGGATCTTCAGCGCCGTCAGCGCAGTTTGCCTGAACCGTTAAAAGCCCCAGAACCACCACCTAAATCTTCAGTGACGCAAGCAAAAACTGCGGTAGTAGAGACAATCTCAATCAACGCTTTACCGGCTTTTGGACTTGATAATAGCTTAAATGGTGTCGCAATCAGCGCCCCAATTTTTGGTGATTTTGGGAGCAATCAACAGGCAATGCCGCTGTACCGTGTTGAGCCTGTTTATCCCGCCAAGGCACTTAAACGTGGTGTAGAAGGGTTTGTTACATTGAGTTTTAGCATCGATGAGATGGGCAAAGCGACCAATATTAAAGTCGTGGAAGCAAAGCCAGTGAGGATGTTTGAGCGGGAAGCGATACAAGCAGTGACAAAATGGAAATATCAGCCGCAAATTGTCGATGGACAAGCCATATCACAAAATGGGCAAACTGTAACGGTGGAGTTTAAAATCGCCAAATGATAAAACGACTTTTCATTAGCTTGCCGTTGTTTATTGTATCGCTAGCCCTAAATGCCAGTGAATTAAGCCCAATAACAGCGATAAAAGTACAAAAAGCACAGCAACTTGCACAACAAGAAAAGCTCATACAAGCGATAGATGAACTGCGCCATTTAGAGAGTTCGAGAAGCTACGACAAAGCTTTTATCGCGCGTATGTTAGGCGTTTTTTATTGGCAAAATAACCAAACACAGCAAGCTATTTCCCAAATAAAATATGCGGTTGAAAGTGGTGAACTTAACGACCAACAAACGTGGACAACCGAGCGTATGTTGGCTGATTTATATGTTAATGAAGGTCAATTTGAACAAGCACTACCACATTATTATCAATTAGTTAAAAATGTTCCAGACTCACAAAGCGCACCACTATTATGGTTGCGTATTGCTCAGACTCATTACCAATTAGCTCAATGGCGTAAGGTGCTAAAGGCGTTAGATCAATATCAAAACCTAGCCGCAATGAATAGCAAAACGCCACTCTCTCTTAAGCTTGGGGCGCAACTTCAGCTTGAACAATGGAAAGAGGCTATTCCAACT
The DNA here is from genome assembly GCF_963889785.1 of Vibrio sp. S12_S33. Lineage (NCBI taxonomy): Bacteria > Pseudomonadati > Pseudomonadota > Gammaproteobacteria > Vibrionales > Vibrionaceae > Vibrio > Vibrio sp. S12_S33. Next base: position 22,937 of record NZ_CAWPQZ010000003.1, read on the forward strand.
CTGAAAAATTTGATTGCTTTGGAGCCGAATAAATCAAATTGGTGGCGTCAATTAGTAGGATTGCACCTGCGTTTAGATCAGCGACGCCAAGCGCTTAATAGTTTAGCGCTAGCCAAGCTGCAAGGTGTTGAGTTATCAGAGAAAGATACACATCTATTAGCGCAACTTTATGCGCAAAATGGCATTCCAGAACGTGCCGCGAAAACGATGCAAACTCTGCCTGATATCAATAGCGATGTGTCATTAATCACAGAGCAAGCAACGTATTGGCAACAAGCCAGAGAATGGCAAAGTGCCATAGAAACTTGGTTGATTGCCGCTCAATTTGATAATAAGTACTTTTGGCAAGTTGCAGTGCTGTATAACCAACAAGGGCAATACAACCAAGCATTAGTAGCGCTAGATAAGATCACAACAAAAGAGAAGCAGGCTGATGTTGCATTAGTTCGTGTACAAGCGCTGTATAAACTCAATCAACTGGATACGGCGCTGTACCAAGCGAAACAAGCAGAAATTATTCAGCCTTCACAAGCGGCCAAAGGATGGATCAAGTTTTTGACTCAGTTACAACAAATCAAAAAAGATAAGTCCATTCACTCTTAAGCGGCGTGGAGTATCTGTTGATGATTCACAAGTTATTGCATTAAAGAGGCGTTAGTGATAACTATTTACATTTGTTTGTGGCGCAATTTATGATGGAATCCCTTTTTATTATTTGTTCGTACCATGAGTCAATCATGCGGCAGAGTCTTATGACTATTAAGGTCGTGGCCGTACTTTCACTTTGAATTATCAAGTTAAGTATTAATTATTAGCGCTATTAACTATATGTAATAAAAAAAGGTGCGGTTCTCGCACCTTTTTTATTGCTTAACGTCCTCTACCGTCGATCATCACTATCAAGGTTTTAGTGAGGATACTTAAGTCCATACTCAGCCATCCACCTAATGAATTCATGGATAACGCATAACTATGGTCAAAACCGACTTTGCGTCGAACGTCATCGATGCAGGTATCGTAACCTTGATTAACTTGGGCAAGGCCAGTAATTCCAGGTAATACTCCATAAGTTCGATCTGCAAAATAGGGAATGGCTTGCTCGAGTTTTTGATAAAAACCGGGTCTTTCTGGGCGTGGTCCGATCAAAGACATTTCGCCTTTTAATACATTGAATAGTTGTGGAATTTCATCCAAGCGAGTTTTTCTCAAAAAACGACCAATAGGAGTAATACGAGGATCATTTTCGGTTGCCCACACAGCGCCAGAGCGGGTTTCAGCATCCTCATACATGGTACGAAATTTGATGATTTCAAAGAACACCATTTTTTCAGGGGTTGATTTACCCACTCGCAATTGGCGATATAAAACAGGTCCTGATGATGTGGTTTTAATCGCTAATGCAATAAATGGTAAAATGGGTAGTAGTAATAGCAGACCAAGTGTAGCACCGATAAAATCAAAGCCACGCTTGGTTGCGTAAACGGATAGGCGAGTAAGTTTGTGAGTTTTCATCATCATCTCCTTAACGATTGACTCGAGCCCAACGGCCATTTTCTAATCCAAGTAGGTAGCGTAGGCCACCGATAAAATTGGCATAATGACCAGCAACGATATATGCCACTAATTGGCAAATTTTGTAGCTAAATAGTCGTGGGAATAGCACGCCTAATGCCCCTAGGCTATAGGTAAATATTTGTAGTAATAACAGAATCATGAATAAAAAATTATGCATGAGTACAAGTGAGCAACTGAAGCAAATCAGCATCAAGTATGGGGTTGCTAAACGCAATCCTTTCCCAGAAAAGAAGGCAAAAGCAACACCTTTATATCGTGGGCTAAGCAATTCAAATAAGTGAATCATTTGTTGCATGTTACCGGCAGAAATACGTAAACGTCGTTTGAAATCACTCTCTTGTTGGGTAGGCTCAAGTTCGAGGGCTACCATATTGGGTTCGTAATGCGCGAGATATCCTTTACGAATGATTTCCATAGGCAGTACAAAATCATCATTGATCGTATTTTCAGATAAAGGTTCGAATAAAGTGGTTCGAAAGAGATAAAGCGCACCATGAGCCCCAAGGGTGGATCCTAGTGAAGCCTCATTCAGTTTGACTTGTCCTTGATAACGCCAGTAATTTGTTTCACCTTGGTTGGTTTGATCAAGTAACTGATACTGAGCATTCACGACACCTACATCTGGATTCATAAAGTGCTGCTCAGCAATGAGCAAAGCATCCAATGAGATTAAAGCACTAACATCACTAAAAGCCGTGATTTCAGATTGAACATGCGTCATTTCATCATTCAGTAACGCCACTTTTCCGCGGTTAACCGTATAGCTATGGACCTCAAAATAGGTATCGCTACAAATAGCTTCTTGTATGGTTTGTTCTGCTATTTCTACAGTATCATCTGTACAACCATCACAGGCAATAATGACGGTCAGTTGGCTTTTGGGATAGTCAAGAGCTGCGAGATTGCGAATTTTTTCAGCAATCCAGCGAGACTCATTAAAGGCAGGGACCACAATGGTCACACTTGGGCGTAAAGAGTCATTTTGCGCTTGACGGTAACCTCTTAGTGTTTTGGGGACGGTTTTGATTGGATGGTTTTTGGAGTACCACTTAAGAAACAAGGGATATCCAATATGATGATAAATAATCAAACCGCCACAGGTTATACATACAACAATTAAGATAAGTTCCATCATGCTAACGCCTCCGTAGCTAAAGATTCATACGAATTCACCATTTGTCGAATATCGCTGTGAGCGAGCACAAACGTTCTTGGGTTAAAGCATATGGGGTAGTCTAAAGCTTGCTTCAAGCCTATGGCGAGATCCAATACTCGATTTGGTTTGACAATAAATCCAGACAATGGGCAAAGCGTTTCGCGTGATGCGCCGACATTGGTCAGCACTGCGGATGTTCCGCATGCCTGAGCCTCTAATGGTGAAAGAGGAAAACCTTCGCAGCGTGACGGCATACAAAATAGGTCGATGGCTTGATAAAAAATAGGCATGTCTTCAACTAAACCAAGAAAATGAACGCGGGAGGTGACAGCGCAACGTTTAGCTAGGGCTTGCAATTTATCCCTTTGTGAACCTTGCCCCGCAATGACTAAGTGAACAGAATCCGGCAGTAGTGCTAATGCTTTTATTACTAAATCATGGCCTTTCACTGTTTCTAGACGACCAGCACAACCAATAAAGGTGGTGTCTGCATCTAAGCCAAGTTGTTTGCGTGCTTGTTTTTTTGAGCCTAAGTTAAATTTATCGCAGTCGATACCATTTTTAACGGTAATGGTATTTGCATAATTAAAACGTTGTCTTAATGTGTCAGCAACATAACTTGCGTCCCCAACAAGAATTGGTTTGACAGCCTTCAATACCCATTTTTGTAAGTTGAAATGTTTTTTATTCTCTAAATGCCAAACATCATGTTCGGTATGAATTCGAACCGGAACTTTTGCTATTTTGGCTGCAATACCCGCATAAATTAATGGACCAATATGATGAGTGTGCACCACATCAACTCTAAGAAAGCGAAACAGATTAACTAGGGCTGGAATCATAGCTAGGTGTACACCGTTTTTTTTATCCAGAAATAATAACCGGTCGCTAAAGGCTTCAAGCTTCGGCCAGTTCTTAATCGCTGCTTCTTTATTTCCTTCTAAACTGACGATGAGAGTATTGATCTGTGGGTTTGCAAAATTCAATAAATCGAGCGTTAAGCTTTCAAGCCCACCAGGAGCAAGATGCTGAACTACATGTATAACATTACGACGGTAAGGTTGCTGGTTGTTCATCATGTCATCCTTTAACAACTAGGTTTAAAGTAGATAGAGCATGAAGTATGCCAATAAAAATAATGTTATTTTTCAATGCTATAGGTGGTTTTTTTATTGGGGCTAACGTTCAATTCCAATCTGAGAATCGAATTGAACGTTAGATTTGCAAAATCAAAGAGAGACTTTCGGTATAACGGTAAGAACGGGAGATTTGGTGAGGTTTTCCAATTCATCACGACGACGAATGCTGGTATCAAACAATTCACTTACGGTGGCAAGCCCACAGCCTAATGCAATCCCAGCAATAAAGCCTGCTATCACAAACAAAATGCTAGGTAGATTGGATGGTGTGCTTGGTGTATAAGGTAAATCGATGATTTTCACCCGTTTGTTTTGTTCAAACACACCAAGAGAACCGGTTAGTTGCGCCATTTCATAGCGTTGTAGTAACTCATCGTACAACTGACGCTTAATCTGTACATCGCGTTTTAAACGGTATAATTCTTTGGCATTGTCACCAAAGTTATTAGCTTTGTTCTCTAATTCGAAAATGATTTGGCGTAAACTTTTTGTTTCCTCATTTAACGCTTCATAACGGCTACGTGCATTTTGTAGGCCTTGCAGTTGAGTGACGAGTAATGGCTGAACTTCATTTAAATCAGACAATGTATTACTACTGGCTATATCCCATAGCTGGTCACTATTCAAGTTAGAGTGCCCTTGTCCGAGTATGGTCGTTCTTTCTAACTCTAAACGCGATAATTCGCGTTTTTTAGCTTGCACCAAACTATGAGAGTCGGTGTATTTTGATTGAAGTAATGCTAAATTACTGCGTATTTGAATTATTTTATCTTCAATTTTACCGATCACCGGATTGGTTTTTGAAAGCTGTTCATCCAAGCTACCTAGTCCTTTTTTAACGCCGGATAACTCAGCCTCCTTTTCTGACAATGATTGTTTCAAAGCCGCAAGCCGATTTAAACTTTGCGTTTGCATTTCCGGTGAAACGGATGAATTTTGGTTGTTATAAATAGCGAGCGCATTTTCTGCAATATCCAACTCAGCCCTACGTTTTTCAATATGCATGGTTAAAAAATCGCTTGAGTCTCGAATTGATGAGCGTTCAGGAGCAAGTAATTGGTCAATAAAATGTTCGCTCACAGCTTGTAACGTCTCTTTCATGCCTTTAGGGGATGAACCTTGTAACTCAATTTTAATAAAATCTTTGCCAAGCATGCTGATTGAAAGGTTGTTGGATAATTTGTTGATGGCTCTTTCTATCTCGCTACCCGACAGCGTGTCATTGACCAATTCAAGCTCCTGAGCAACTGAAAATAGAACATGGCGACTCTTCAAGAGAGTGCTGAGTGCGCTCATGCGATCATTGAGCATGGTTGATACTGCGATATCTTCCAAAAAAGGATTCATTTTGGCGGTTTCTTGGATCAACATACTGGTATGTGATTGGTATTTTAGCGGAGTGAGGTAGGAGACGAGTAAGCCAACTACAGGTAAAATAAGCATTGGCAGTGCAATTAAATAGCGTCTGCGCCATGCACCGCAAAGAATCACCAATAGACGTAATTTTAGTTGATTCATAATAGCTCCAACATCCAATTGACGAATTGACTGCGGCTATCCCAACTCTCTTGAGTCACGATATCTCGTGGAAGTTTTGGTTGCTGGCAAGCAAGGTGCAGCATACTGACCATTTCTTCACTATTTTGAGCAATATTTATGTGCTTACGGTATGGTTTCAATGCCGGAAAATCAGTTGTGACAATCGCACTGCCTGCAGCTAAGTATTCCATTAACTTTAACGGACTACAGGCTTGGATTTGCTGGTTTGCTTTGAAGGGCAGTAAGCTTACATTCCAGTGCTGGCTGTAACTAGGCAGTAAATAATGCGCTTTGGGGCCAAGGTAATGCACGTTAGGTAACTTAGGTAATTGGCACGACGATAATTCTATTGGACCGATGAACACAAATTCCCAGTTGGGTAAGTTGCACGCAATGTGATGAATTAAATCGTAATCAAGCCATTGAGATAAGCTGCCATAAAAACCTGCGATAGGCTTGCCATTGTTCGGTAGGTCGCTAGCACGTGGTGACGGAGTTGAAAAAAGCTGAGTATCAACACCATGAGGAAGAAGTTGTGTTTTACACGCTGGAAATTTAGCTTTGATATTTTCACTGGCGGCGAAAATTAAATTCGCTTTTTCAGCAAGGCATCGTTCATGCATTGTAACCACACGATGATCAACCCCCGCTAAGGCAGAAAAGTCATCCCCACAATAATACACCACCGCTGATTCATTCAAATGCCCGCAAAGATCGGCAGCGGTTGGTAACGAGCTCCATAAAATCGGCGAGCTAAGCGACATTTTTTTTAGGATAGGATGCAGTTGGTGTAGCATGACATCCCTTGCAATACGGCGTGCTATCGCACTTTTTGGCGCTGGTATTGTGCGTAAATTAACGACTTTGATTGAATTTAACTCAGTTTGTTTAGCCGAGTGGTTATAGCCAGTTTTAGTTTTACCTAGTATTTTTTGCACAGCGCGCGTTGAATCCCGCCATGTAAGCGCTGGTTGACGTAAGCCAATCGAGTTAACCCATACCACTTGACGATCTTGTGCCAAACGACCAACCAAGTGTTGAGTACTTGAGGGTAGGCCACCCCAATCTTCACCAAATACAATTAGATCACGCATACGATGTCTCCTTACTTGAGGGTTTTTATCACTTGCGCAGGATTTCCTGCGGCAATAACAAAAGGCGGAATACTTTTTGTTACAACACTACCAGCGGCGATGACACTGCCTTGACCTATAGTGACACCACTTTTTACGGTGACATTGGTACCCAACCAGACATCCTTTTCTAAAATAATGTCACCGACTTGGTTGAGATCATCGGCTTCACCTAAAGCGCGACGTTTCGCATCCAGTGGATGGCCAGAATAACCACATAAAAATCCTTTACCGGCTATTCGAACGTTGTCGCTAATTACCACTTTATTACCCACCGCAATTGTGGTTTGCCAACCGATATCAACATTATTCCCAACCAATAGTTGTGGGTTTTGTGAAGCAGTGCGCCCGCTAAATGTAGTCTGCCCAGAGATACGACAGTCGTCGCCGAGTTGAATGTGTAAAGGACCACTAATAAAAGGGAGCCCGCCATACAAATACAAGCGTTGCCCACTTTGAGATGTTCTACCTCTAAATGCTGGGGTATAAAACAATAAGCGAGACAAATTGCTAATAAATGTGCGGATCAACGTTAGAAAGAAGTACAACGTTTTATTCCATATTTGCGGGAATGGGATTTCAAATGAGCGTATCTTTTTCAATAAAAAGAAAATAGAACGCAATGAAGTATTCGGGTGATATTGTAACCAAATTTTGAATTGATGAACTCTAGATGCCAACATAAACAATGTCCTATTTTGAAAAATAACGAAGTCTTTTTCTTTTAATAGTTCATGTTATGTGCCATAAAATAATGTATTAAAAATCAAATGGATATTTATCAATTGAAATGACCAACTGATTAATTCTCATTTTGACAATCGTTTTGAGCGATATAGGAAACAGCAACTGTGAGTGCGGCCAAAATGTAAATGGGCCAGTTAAAACCTTGGGTTAAAAAGGTTCCAGAGACGATGGTCCCCATTAAACCTGCATAGACGGCGTTGGCGGCCGCGATGAGGTTTGGTGCAACGACAGATTGATAATGGCCAAGGTGTTTTAGTGTTCTGCGGGCGGTTACAATGAGCGAAATGATAAATAGGATAAAAACTATCAGTCCAAGAAAACCGGTTTCAGCCAGTACGCCAAACCAGGTGCTATGTACAGCATGATTCAAGCCATCCCAATGTGGGCTGTAAAAAAAATAGTTTGAGTAAAAATTGTTTAAACCAACGCCAGTCAAAGGTCTATCTAATGCCATTTTAAACGCAGCTTCCCATGCATATAAACGGCCCATTGCCGAAGCATCAATTCCAGCCTCAGCAGCGCCGCCGGAAGCTCGATCTGAAATACCTGCCGCATAATACATCACCAAAGCGCCAACAGCGCCGATACTAAGCAAAAGCACTTTGGATCGAATTAGTTTAAAGGCATAAATACCAATCACTGCAAAAGCGCCGAGTAATCCTCCTCGGCTTTGGGTTGCAATCACTGCGGTTGTTAACAAAACGGTGGCAACAAGACTAATAAAACGAACGAAACCATGAATACCTTGAGTCGTTGTTAAACTAATGGAAAAAGCCAATGGAAACATCAGCACTAGTGCTAGATCATTAGGATCTCCCAGCATAGAGCCTAATTCACGGCCAATGGTGACACGAGTTCCTTCCACTAGCCCTATTTGATTAATAGAATTGCTGATCGCCACCATGGCAATCAACATGCCAGATAACGTAATTAACAGTGAAATTCGTCCTAGGTTCTGTGATGTGTTCACCAGCCAAACGATGGCAAGTGTCATAACAATGATCTTCCAATAAATACTTTTAAAATTCGCCAGAGCTTCTCCACGATTCGAGGCAAATGCAATACCGATGATAACCAATGCCCAGAATATCGTTAAGAAAGTTAATGAGTGGTGCCAATAGACTTTTAAGTCTCGGCTTATTAAGGTGTGCCAAAGTAGGGCTGATAACGCGCCAAGTGAAAGAAGGAGTGGGATTTTTAGTGCAAATAAAATGGGAAACGCTTCATGCAAGCGAAAGAAAGAAAACACCACAAATAAGGTTACTAACCAGAAAGTCTGGTTAATTACGAACAAAATAGCAAATGGCAGTAAGGAAATGGCAATAGGAACTGCTGGGTTAGGAATATATAACCAAAGTAGGGCGATCCCTAAGCAAAGCGAGCTAACCATAATAATCGTTGAAATACGGCTGACTTTATTTATCTCCATACTGGTTTCCTTACTATCGGCTGCTGAATTTGAATGAAGGATGAAACCAAGCACTAGGCAAAATGACAAGACGTGTTATCAGTGCCATTAGCAATATCATAATTGGTGCGAGAATAGACCCCATGATTAACATCCAGATAAGTTCAGCATGCCATGCGATGATCAAGCAAAAACCAACGCCGAACATCAATGCGATAGAGCTTTTGTAAGCATAGGGGATAGGCTGTAATTGATGGCTGAAATAGATAACCAATAAGCAACGAAAGCCTTGAGCAATGATCAGCGCAATCAGTATCCCGCTAATCCCAATAGTAGCCCAAAACCCACACAGGGTTAAGCCGGCAGTGGTTGCGGTAAGGTTAATTGCGAATAACCAATGTGTTTTTTTATGATGAAGTAAACCCAGATTAAACAGCTCACTCTGCTCTTTAAAAAATGCCACTGCTAAGGTACCAATTAACATTTTGGCTGCATCGGCATATTCTAATGGTAAGGAAAAAAGGATAATGACTTGCCCAGCAAATGCGATGGTGACTGTGAGTAACGCAATATAAACCATGCCATATTGTGTGTATTTTACCGCTTGTTGTGGGCCTTTTTGCTCCAAAGTAGTGAAACGTTTGGGCATCCACCACATACCAAAAGGTTGAACCAGTATACACATTGCTAAGGAAAGTTTGATGGCAATAGCGTAATGAGCCAACTGCTCTAGTGAGCTTGAAAAGGCGATGATCCAACGCTCTGAGCCACTCAATCCAAAAGCAACTAAGCCTGATAGAGCTAGAGGAAGTGCATAACCTAGATACACTTTAGGTCGTGCAGGCCACTGCCAATCAAAGTGATTGTAGTGTTGAAGCAATAATAACTGAACAACGCTTGCTACAGCGCCTACCGTTAGGATACCTATAACCGTCGGAAATAGATGTAATACCGCCATAATGCCACATACTTGCATACCCGTTGTTGTAATACTGATTTTAAAAAACAACATTGGTTTGTCGATCATCCTTAACCAAGCGGTACTGATCGCAATGGCGCCTTCTAATCCAACAACCAATAAAATCAAGCTTTGCTCTTGTACTGTAAAAGGTAAACTCACGGAAGTGGAGAAACGAATGAATTGAAAAACTAGCCAAAAGCCTATAGCAATCAATGTGCCCAATATCAATGCAAAGGTGAACAACTCGCTTGCTTTTATCCATCGTTGATGCTGTGTTTTTTTTACTCCGGCAAATCGGTATAGACATTCATGTAGGGCTAAACCTGCCATAATGCCTAAACATGCGCTGATGGTAGCCAGAAGCTCGATCTTTCCGACTTGGTCAATCGTTAAGTAGTAGGTAATTAAAGGCAGCATGAATAAAGAGACACCCTTACTGAGAAATAGACTTAAGGCATAAATGCCCATGTTTTTCATTGGATGCGACAGAATCACAATGAACTCCTTAGCGACATAGGAGCCGTAGAAGGTAGTCTCTTATTATGATGATTAATAGCATAACCAATAGCCCAATATGTACTTTCAGCATGATATTGGTGTGCAAATTGCGCAGCTTTAGTACCAATTCTTGCTATGACTAATTGTTCAGCGCTGGCATATAAAATTGCTTCGCTTAGACTGTTGCTATTATTAGGTTGATACTTAATACAATTCAGATCATGAGTTAAAACGTCATCCCAATACGCCCCATCTTGTGGGATGAGGACACACATACCCGCTGCTAATGCTTCTAATATCGACAAGCCAAACGGTTCATGGTGGCTAGTTGATACGAATATATTGCTTTGTCGACGTATATCATCCAGATTTTTCGGGTCTTCGTACCACTGAGCTTGAGCTAGTTTTTGTGGTGCGATACTGCAAGGGAGCGAGATATCTTGCGGGCGAATAAAGCAGATATTTGCGCGACAAGATTGAATCTCGTTTATCTCGGAGAGTGACTCAGACAATAGGTCTAACCCTTTCCATTTGAGTAGTGAAGCACACCAAAACACCACTGGAGTTTCATATTGGCAAGGCGATGGCCATTTATCTTGAGTGATACCATTAACAAAAGGAGTAAACTGGCGGCTTTGACAGACAAATTGTGCAATTAAACTAGCATCAAGATAAGTGTATTGAGTTTGGTAATAACGGCAAAGGGCATTGATTAAACTGCGTTGAGTGGACGGTAGATAAAAGACAGAGTTTGCTTGAGTTAAGCAATAACCAATTGATCGTGAGCAAGCGACAGGGCCGTGGATAAACTGCAATAGTTTAAAGCGAAAGATTGGTCTTAGAAGATATAGAGGCATATCAATACCCGGACCAGATGCTCCAATTGCTATGGAAACTCGACTAAGCTTCAATAAAAGGAACAACAGATAAAGACTATAAATGCATTGCTTAAACCAAAATGCAAACCCAGAAGTCGCTTTGGCAATAAAATGAAATGAAGGTAATGAAATAAAGTCGACCATTTGCTTGTCGCTAAATCCAACGTCTTGCCATGACTCTAAACTGGATGTGATCACGGTAAAGCGCGTGGTGGTGTGGTCACATAAAGATAACGCTTCTCTGGTCGCGATTTTTGACCCGCCTTTAAAGGCGATGGGGTCAAAAATAATACAATGAGTTGGGTGAAAGTTCATCATCCCCTCCTAAGCAAAGTGCTTTGTTATGTAAGTTTTCACTGGGCGAAATGCCGCTAACCAAGAAAACTCCGGTAAGCTTTGCGCTTCTAATAACTGTTCGTACACAAACTCAATCGCTCGCGTATTATGTTGGATTGTATGGCGGGCAAGTACATTCTGTTTTGCGCGTACACCAAGCGCCCGTGCAGGGTAAGGATGCTTCATCACGGCTCGCATTGCTTCGACTAAAGGTTTGATCGAGGAGTTTTCATAAAGAAGCCCAGTTTGCTTATGGCGAATTATTTCAGGTATGCCGCCCACTCTGGGGGCAACAATCGGTAGTTCGGCAAGTGCAGCTTCAATAATCACCAAGCCAAACGCCTCATTTCGAGCCCCGCTGACAAACGCATTTGATGCATGAAGCCAATCCTGAACGTTAGTTTGCTCACCCACGAAATGGACATGATTATTGATACGCAGCTCATCCGCATTGAGTTCTAAAGAGTGCCGTTGAGGTCCTTCGCCAATCACCAATAAATGAGTATTGGGATATTCTAATACCAGATGACGGATCGCCGACAATATACGATCAATCCCTTTACGATGTATTAAAGAACCAACGGTAATGAACACGTAAGCATCATCAGCAATCCCTAATTTTTCATTTAAATCAACCGCAGAAAAATGTTTAAGCCGATCAACATCAATACCATTATGAATGACGGAGAGGCGATCACGTTTATATCCATCACGACGTAAATGCTCAGTAATCGCTTTGCTGACGGCAATAATATGTGGCGAAAAATGCAGTCCGAGCGTTAGGCGATCGCGCATTGGATAGTCAGAATGTAGTTGTGTCACCATCGGTGTTTTGGTGATTCTAGCTACAAGGCTCATCCACTGGCAGGGAGCGCCGCTGTTGACATGGATGATATCAATTTGCGCCCGTTTTATATAATCGATGCCTTGTTTTACTAAGCGATACCAACCTAGCACGCTGAATCGAGGGGCTTTCCAGCCTAGAAGTAAAGTAAATGGAGAATACTCACTGTGCACTGCATCGTTTTGCATTCTATGATGCAGGGCTTCGCAATTGGTCCAGACATAAGGAGTGTATTGAGCTCGGTTTAGGTGCGTAACTAAATCAAGCAAACATTGTTCACTACCGCGAATCCAATTATCACCGTAATGGACAAACAACACGCGTTTACGGTTTTTCATGATAATACCTCCTTTTGCTTTCGTTAAGGAAAGGATTGCAAATGGAGTGCCAATGATAAAATTGTGCTATTTAACTGTTTTTAAAAGTATTATTTTGTTGAGGTAATGTCAGGATAGCTAGGGGATGGCATTTTCTCAAAATGAGAGTCAGTTTAAGTAAAATAAAAGCCAAGGATTGTTGGAATCATTACATCACTAGAATAGTGCTCTTGAATAGTTTGTTTGGCGTGTTGGCTCAAGGACTCTTTTTGTTGTGAGCTCATTGTCGACCAACGCTCGATAACATCAGAAAGCTGAGAATAGTGATCAACGATAAATCCATTGTTTCCATGGATAACTAATTTGGGGAGGTCACCAACATCAACGGTAGCGATGGGAATACCACGCGCCATAGCTTCTAATGCCGCCATAGGCAGTCCCTCATAGCGTGAGCAAATCACCAGTAAACCAACTTTTGGCCAAACAATATTCATCTCAATTTGATGACCATGTAACTTAAGATTGTGTGATTTTTTTGCCTTGAGTGTTTTTTCCATTGGTCCAGAGCCGTAACAATGGAATGAAAGGTTAGGGCTAGCTTGTGCTAGGCGAAGAAAATGATCGGGCGCCTTTTCATGACTTAAGCGCCCAATAAAGGCAATTTGTTTTCCTAGTGAAAGATGAAGATCACCCACATTAAGAAAATTATTCAATACTAACGCCGGATATGGGATTTTTCGAGCCACTTTTTCACTGACGGCAAAGCGGTGTTTAGATAGAAAACTTGTATAGCGATCAAGTGTATCGTAAAACCAAACGCGCCCTTTTGGCGTTTCACCGGCATGAAAGGTGCTAATTTGTCTCATGTTACAACCCGGTACACATACCAATAATTTGCTGAAAATACTGGCTTTATAACCATGAGAGTGAATTACGCTGGGCTTTTCATCTTTTACCGCTTGTATCAGAGCATAGAACGGATTGTTTGTTGAGTAACGATCGGAAAGATAAAAGAAAGGGATCTGATATTTCGTCAGTTGTAGAGCAAGTTGGTTACTTTGCTCATACCGCTGGATAAATATAACTTCCACATTCACGTCATGAGACAGAAGCCCACGAGCCAATTCAAGCACGTAGGTTTCAATCCCACCAAACACTAAGCTATCGAGCAGCAACCAAACCTTATTGGCTATGATTTTGTTCATCTTCCATTTCCCATGCCTGTTTTTTCCGGTAAACAGTCGAAGGGCTCAGCTCTAGTAACACTGCGGCATTAAGCACATTACCATCACAAAAATCAATCGCTTGCTGTATGGTTTCTCGTTCTATTTGCCACATGGGGCGAATCACCATTTGATGAGAAGAAGATGGATTTTCAGATAAAGGAATTGCTTCGTGATGCCCAACCGCGCTCACTTCCGACAGAGGTGTAGCTGACATTGTTGAAGAAGCTGTATCACTAACCAATTCGATTTTGACAGTTCGTTGTTGATGCATTTGAGCTGGTAGGTGCGCAACGGAAACTTTACTCTCATCATTTAGCACCACGATATTACGGATAATATTTTGTAGCTGACGTACATTGCCAGGCCACGTATAACGTTTGAATACCGCCTCCACATCACGGCTGATACCTGTAAATTTCTTCTTATCTTGTTTGGCATATTGCAGTAAAAAATGATTTGCTAACGTTACAATATCATTTCCACGTTCACGCAATGGTGGCATTTCAATCGGTACCACATGAACACGATAATAAAGGTCTTCGCGGAAACGACCTTCTTCAACTTCTTTTAGAGGGTCTCGGTTTGTAGCACAAATGATTCGCAAATCAACTTTGTGTTCCTTGGAAGAACCTAAAGGAGTAAAGGTTCCTGTCTGCAAAAACCGCAATAGCTTCTTTTGCATCTCCAATTCCATTTCACACAATTCATCGAGAAATAGTGTTCCGCCATCAGCCAATGATGCTGCCCCTTTACGGTCTGTTGTTGCGCCAGTGAATGCGCCTTTAACATGACCAAAAATCTCACTTTCCATTAAATCACGTGGAATCGCACCACAGTTAATAGCGATGAAGGGTTTATCTCTGCGTTGGCTTTCTTTGTGAATGGCTTCAGCACACACCTCTTTACCCGTCCCACTCTCACCATTGATAAAGACACTCGCTGTTGTTGGAGCGACGGAATCAATGATTTTGTATACTGCTTGCATTGGCAGGCAAGCACCAATAAAACCATGGAAACGAGTTCTATCGAATTTATTGTTAATATCTTCAACTAGATGCTCTAGCTTAGCTCGCTTTAGATGTAGATTAACTGAAGTTTTGAGTCGATCTGCTTTGATCGGTTTTTCCAGAAAGTCTTCTGCGCCTTTATTCATTAAGGTGACTGCGATATCGACAGAACCATGCGCGGTGGCCACAATAACGGCGGTTGGTATTTGATTGTCAGAAATCCAATCCAGTACCTGCTCTCCAGACATGTCGGGTAGCTTTAAGTCTAAAATGACTAGTTGTGGTACGTTACGTTCGATAAATGCGATGGCTTCTAGCCCCGTTTCTACATGAAACAGGTCATAGGGCTCATCTTTGACATATTGTTTATAAAGTACGGCAAGGGAGGTGGAATCTTCAACGAGTAATACTTTGGGTCTCATTTTCACGTCCTTGTTCTATAGCTTGATATTCACCTGTATCCATATTTTCTAGCATAAGGTTAAGATTGTGTGAAATGTTGTTCGCCAATTATTTGAAGTTGAGGCATTTCAGAATCCGAGAGCTTTACGTTGAATTAGCGCGCGTATAGAATCATGCGCTAGCTTTTCTAATTTAGGAACAAGGCTAAATGCAATATCAGCCTCTCCTATGAGGCAATGTTTTTCTATCTTGCGAGCTAATTCAGATAGGCGGCGATTACCCAAAGCAAGAGAAGTACTACCCAAAGTATGTGATTCAAACTCTAGCGCTGGTAGGTTTTGTTCTATCGTTGCGAGTTGAATTTTAGAGAGACGTAATTCGCACTCTTTGAGGTAATGCTCAATAAGAAAAGGGATGACTTCTACACCAGTATCTTTAATCATCTGTTGTAAAATAGACTCATCAACCCATTGTTCCATCTCATCTTTTGTCATTAACTTCTCACCTAGCATTATTCCAAACTTATTATTTATCATAGCGTTTGTTTCCTTTATCGTGGCTTATAAGTCAGCTTTTTCTGTAAGCTGAGAGAAGGCGCAAGTTTTACGCCAAGGATTCAAAGTGTGTTGTTAAGCAGAAACAGAAAGGAAATTATTTTTCAGTAACCAGTGATTGATTCGTTCGCGCCAAGATTGAGGAATAAAAGGAATGCGGTCTAATTCTCTGACCAACTC
Source organism: Vibrio sp. S12_S33 (assembly GCF_963889785.1). Taxonomy (NCBI): domain Bacteria; kingdom Pseudomonadati; phylum Pseudomonadota; class Gammaproteobacteria; order Vibrionales; family Vibrionaceae; genus Vibrio; species Vibrio sp. S12_S33. The sequence continues at coordinate 38,837 of NZ_CAWPQZ010000003.1, forward strand.
TTGACTCAACGGCGGTTGGTTTTTTATATTGAGAACCGAGCCCAAAAAGTCGATTTTCTCCGACTGTAATAAATTCATTGCGGTACTGATTTGGCCGGAAGTAGTGGCACCGCCCATTACCACTAGAATGGTTTTATCACACGCACTGGCAACGCTTTGTGCGGGAATATTCCCTTTATTAACCTGCAGTAATGGTGAGGTATCAACAATGACGCGGTCAAATTTGCTCATCCAACCGGCTACCGCCTTTGCCATGGTATTTGGATCTTTATAGGCCAGTTGGGTTGCACGTTCATTGGGAATGGCAAGCCCAGTAAATAACTGATGGGTCTCTTTATTTTCTATCCAATACTCTTGTTGTTGATTGCTATTAATGGTCAATTCTAAGTTACGAAAGGCGGGGTTAAATAGGTTTAAATCCACTAATAATGTTTGATGGCCTGCAAGTAAATAACGCTCGGCGAGTGCACTTGCTACCGAAGTTACCCCCTCACCAGTTTGACAGGCGGTAATACATAGTGAGTGGCAGTCTGCTAACTCTGCCGCCATATAGATTTGTTCAATTTCAGCATGGGTTGCAGGAATACACATTATAAAGCTCCTATCAGTACGATGGTGGTAGTTAGACGCAAAATATCCTCTAAACCGACACGTGCTTTTTCCATGAAACTCTCACTACGATCAGGAATGTAAATTGTATCACCAGCACGCAGTACGGGAAGTTGATAGATATTCGCGGTTTTACTAAATTCGACTAAGTTGAATGAACGCGCCTGCCCTTGACAACATGACATATTAACCACAGTAATTTTCTCAAGATAAGCTGAGTCACTCGGACCACCAGCTTCAGCCAAAATATCGAGAATAGTCATTGTGTCGTTAAATACATATCGACCGGGCTTATTCACAGAACCAAGTACACGTACCGTTGATTCTTTAGAGCGATCGAGCCAGTTACGGTTTTTCTCTGGAATATAAATGGTGTCACCGGGTTTAACTTTAGGCAGCAGATTTTCATCACCAGTTTCAAAATAAAGCGATAAATTCAACTTGCTGACCTGTGCATAGGTTTTATCGCGATGAGTAATGCGAATGTTATGGATATCTGCATCTTTTGTCGGGCCATCAGCCGCAGAAAGAATATCTAGGAAGTGCATTTCCGTGGTGAAACGATAGCGCCCCGGGGCGTTGATTTGGCCGAATAGATAAATAGAAGCATCCGAACTTTGGCGTACCCATTGTGATTTATTATCCGATGGATCTTGAGGAAGATCGTGAATTCGAATGATTGAGCCAGCACGAATCAAAGGCAATTCCGACGTCGGGGCTCCTTTTTGAATATAAGCATCAAGGTTAAAAACATGCAGACGATTATCCGTTGTTACTACTTCTATTCTGGTTGTATCTGCGCGTAATGTTGGACCACCCACATGTGCGAGTAGATCCATTAAATCCATTTCGTCAGACCATTCAACACGCCCAGGTCGAATAACTTCACCAATTACACTGACAGCACGGTCTGGTGCTACTTTCAGCCATGATTTTTCATTCATGTCTGTTTTTTCGGGAACGAAGATAGCGTCACCGGATGCGATGCTAGGAGGATTTTCACCCGTTAGTCCTTCGGTGTATGCGGTTAAATCAAAGCGGATCACCTGGCCGTTAGCTTTAATGATGCGAATTTGACGAGATTCTGCAAAGCGCGTTGGCCCGCCAGCGTTAGCCAAAATATCCATGAAGGTTGCACCTTTCTTACCTTCAAAAGCACCAGGGCGAGCCACTTCGCCCATCACATAAACCATATTTGCACCAGATTTAATCTCCTCTTCTTGTTTAGGTACAAAAATAGTCGTTCCTGGTGAAAGGGTTGGTAGTAAGCCAATATCTCCAGTATCAAGATATCGCTTAAGATTAAAAATCTGCGGATTGTTATTGGTGATAATTCGAATTTGTTCCACGCCAGCATAGCGAGTGACACCACCAGATCGCATTAAAATATCAACCAAGTCTGAGCTGTTTTGATAAGTGAATGAGCCGGGGGCATTCACTTCACCAAAGACTTTAATTGCATTACGACTATCTGCACTGTCACCCGAATTAGCCAATTTTGCAGCATCAAATTCTTGCTCGATATTACCCACAAGTGGTGAGGCTGGAACAAATAAGGTATCAAGAGACTGAAGTTTCGGTAGGGTATTGTCGTTACCGGAATCTAAAAAGGCCTTGTAATTAAATTCGGATTTTTCACCACCACGTTTAAGCTGCATTTTATCGAGCTGAGCGCCGGATCTCAGACCGCCAGCAGCGTGAAGTGCCGTCTGAATATCAGCATTGCTGGGCAAAGTATACTCACCAGGGGAAGAGACATAACCTTGCACTGAGATTAATACCTGTTGCTCTGCAATGAATATTTTCGCATTAGATAAGTCACGAAATACGGTACTTAATGCTTCGGTCACGCTTTTACTTAATTGTCCTTCATCGTAACCCACAACAAAAATGGGTCCAATTTCAGGCAGAGTGATACGGCCACGTTTGTCCACTTGAAAACCACGATTTAACTCTTCTTCACCAGGAAGATTGACTTGAATAAGATCGCCGACTTGAACCGTCGTTTCTTTCGCTAGTGACGACTGAGTGAATATAGCTAAAATGATTAGAATGAGAAGATTGAGCTTATTCATAAAGTCCTCCTAGTGACGGAGTCACTGAGTGCTCTTCAGTTGAGATGATTTCAATGCTAACGCGACGATTTGTTAATTGAACAGCTGGTGAGTCGCCTTGGTATAAGGGTAAACTATCGCCTAAAGATTGTGTTGAAACGCGTTTGGCTTCTAAACCAAAAATGGTTAAGTAGCGTTTTACTTGCTCTGCTCGGCCTTTGGCTAGTTTGTTGTTGTGTTCTTCACTTCCTGTTGAATCAGCATGGCCTGTCACCACGACGGAGAGCATTGGATACTCATTTAATAGGTGAGTAGCTTGCGCCAAATAGCCCATAAATTTAGGGTTAATTTCTATAGAATCAAAGGCGAATTGGTTATCGACATTGAGTAGTTTAAACAACTTATCAACAACCGTTAATTGTTGATTTAATTGATTTTGATCACTCGGTGGAGCACAACGAGTTTGCGACGTGACATAATCTAACTGCTGCTCTAACCGATTCAGACGGTTGCGTTGAATCACTAAATCGTTGGCTGCATCAAGTAATAGCCCACCCTCTAGTTCACGCGCAATACGGTTTTGTTTTTCTAAGGCTTGTACTACTGCGGCAGGAAAACACCATTTAGCCCCTTCACGAATTAGCGCGTCTAGATGCAACTTGGCAAGCTGCCAATCAAATCGCAGACCGTGTTCAGGGCCAAGTGGTTCGTCTGGCATCACGGGAGAAAACCCTGCGGAGGCGTAAGACTCCGCCAGACCGCCAGTCCCTTGTTGTGGATAGCTAGTACAACCTAAGGTTAAAGTTGTGGCTATCAACAACGCTATGTATCGATAATATAAGCGCATGCCAACGTCTCCAGTTAGTGATTATTATTATGTTTAATATAACTATAGTATTAATGAGAACGAGAGTTAACGGGAATAGCATGACCAATACGAAGTAAGTTCATAATCTCTAATGGCTGCCCACGTACGTTTTCAATTCGCATGTTACGCTCGCGTTCCACAAGACGTTTGTAGAGATAAACTAACGCTCCAACACCTGATGAATCGAGAAACTGAACGTTGCTAAAATCAATTTCGATCTCTTGATATGTATCTTGGGAAATCACTTCATCGATATGAGATTGCACATGGCGGCAGCCATCGGCATCTAAATTGCCTTCAATATGTAGAGTAAGTTGGATGTTATTTGTTTCAATTTTACGTAGTTCCATGACGGTATCTCCTCAGTAGTTGTAATCTAATAGAGCAGATAATGTGCCATAAATTATTTCCTTATAATTCAATACAATATGGATGGCTTATTGATGATTCTCAAAATGAGAAATCATTTTTTTTCATTTTGATAGGGGGGAATAGAAACTAGAAATAGATCTCTGTCAGTATAATTTGTAATAAATAATCCTCTTTACCGCTAATATCTATGATACTTCTCACACTATTTTCGTTTTGCTCTTTCTCTCCTATATGTTGACCGACATTATTTAGCCACTATTCATTAACCGGGTCACATCGAGATGTTATTCCGTCTTTCTTGCCTATCCATCGCCATATTCAGCGCTCAACATGCTATTGCTACTGACGGTTCTTTGGCTTTTATTCAGGTCGCTGCTGCTAATAATTATCAGCATGGCATTAATATTGATGAGTATTGGAAAAGCGAAAAGCTTGATGGTATTCGCGCCATTTGGAATGGGCATGACTTACAGACTCGAAGTGGCAAGCGAATTAATGCACCGACATGGTTTACCGATCCTTTGCCAAATTACGCGATAGAAGGTGAGTTATGGGCTGGCCGAGGGCATTTTTATCACGTGCAACAAACCGTATTAGACACCACTCCGAATGATGAAGCTTGGATGAGGATTAATTTAATGTTGTTTGATATGCCAGAAGCGACAGGGGGTTATCAAAAACGCTATTTCAATATTGTTGATTTAGTATCAAAAACCAATAGCAAGCACGTAAAATATATTGAGCATACACCGATAGCATCAGAAGCCGAATTACTTGGATATTTGAATAGCGTAAATGACGAAAAAGGTGAGGGAGTGATGCTGCGCAAAATTAATGCTCGTTATCAGGCCGGTCGCAGCAATGACATGCTTAAACTCAAAAAGCATCAAGACTCCGAAGCCATGGTCATTGGTTACAAATTAGGACAAGGAAAATACGAGGGACTAATGGGTTCAGTATTGGTAAAGTTAGACAATGGGGTTGAATTTTATATTGGCAGTGGCTTTTCTGATGAGGTCAGGAAAAATCCACCGAAGATAGGTTCTACAATCACGTTTCGATTTAATGGGCTAACGGCAGAAGGAAAGCCTAGGTTTGCTCGTTATCTCAGAGAAAGGCCTACGATCTAATACTAAAAAGCCAGACATCAAGTCTGGCTTTAATCGTTTATTTGGAGGCGAAATCCAATTGGATATGGTCTTCTTGTTTATGCATCCAATGTAAACGAATACCAAGCATTAACGCAGCGGAAGACAAGCCGACAATAAACCCAATCCAAAAACCGCTTGCACCCATCGGCTCAACAACCATATCTGTCATTGCTAGCACATAACCTGTCGGCAAACCAATGATCCAGTAGGCGATAAAAGTTCTATTAAAGATAGCCGTCATATCTTTATAGCCACGCAATGCTCCGGCAGCGACAACTTGAATTGCATCAGTACATTGATAAATCGCTGCGAACAATAGTAATTGCATAGCCATCGCGACCACCGCACTATTCTCTGTATAAAGTAAGGCAACTTGTTCACGGAAAATAACGGTTAATGTGGCGGTAATGAAGGCGGTAGAAAGCCCAACCAATAACCCTATACGTGAAGCAATAGTTGCTCCTTCAATATCTTTCTCTCCTAATTTATGCCCAACGCGAATACTCACCGCTGCACCGATACTCATTGGTAGCATAAAAATCAAGGAGGAAAAATTGAGTGCAACTTGGTGGGCGGCTACCACTAATGACCCTAATGGTGCAACCAAAAGAGCAACAACAGCGAACAGTGTCACTTCAAAGAAAATTGCTGCTGCAACCGGGAAACCAAGTTTAAACAGTCGGATTTGTGCTTTCCACTGCGGCTTATAAAATTCTCCAAAAATATTAATGTGTGCGATTCGTTTGGAAGTTATTACATAAAACAGCAACATGAAAAACATAATCCAATAGACAATCGCAGTGGCAACTCCACAGCCGACACCGCCCATTTCTGGAATCCCCAACTTACCGTATACAAAAATCCAGTTCAAAGGGATATTAACCAACAAACCGATAAAGCCGATAACCATCGCAGGTTTGGTTAGCGACATTCCATCAGTAAAACTGCGTAATGTTTGAAATAAAAGATAAGAAGGAACAGCGAACATCACCGCATACATGTAACCATTGGTTTTTTCCGCCATTAACGGTTCAACGTCCATCAATTTAAGAATCCATTGGGTTTGAAACAGCACTCCAATGATCGGAATAGAAACAAAAAGTGCTAGCGCTGCACCTTGTTGAATTTCGAAAGGTATTTTCTTTTGGCGACCGGAGCCATTTAATTGTGCTACGACAGGAACTAATGCCATTAGTAGCCCAACACCAAATAAAATCGAAGGTAGCCAAATACTGGCTGCAATTGATACTGCGGCCATATCAATTGCGCTGACGCCGCCAGCCATCACCGTATCAACAAAGCCCATTCCCGTTTGAGCGATAGAGGCAACAAGTACAGGTGATGCTAATTTTATTAGGTTTGAAGCTTCTAGTTTGTAACGATGCACAGAATTCTCCAGAGGAAGGATGAGCAAAAATGGTGCAAAAAATAAGTGACAAGTCGCACTGGGAAGGATGATAAAGAAATGTCACACTAAGCTCCATGAAAAACTGCCGGAATGACAAAATGTTTACAGGTATCGTGCAAGGAATGGCAAAAATCGCTGCCATCGAGAAAAAAGAGTCGTTTCAAACCCACGTTATTGAGCTAAAAGCACCACTTAATCAAGATTTAGCGGTAGGGGCGTCAGTTGCTCACAATGGATGTTGCTTAACCGTCACTAAAGTCGAGGGAGAGCAAGTATGGTTCGATTTAATGCAAGCGACGCTTACGTTAACCAACTTGGGAGAGCTAAAGGTTGGCTCCCATGTCAATATTGAACGAGCTGCCAAATTTGGTGATGAAATCGGTGGCCATAATATGTCAGGGCATATTGCTTTAATGGCGGAAATCTCAGAGGTGATTGATACACCGAATAACCGTACCATCTGGTTCTCATTACCTCAAGCATCTATGAAATACGTGCTAGCTAAAGGTTACATCGGTCTAGATGGATGCTCTCTTACTATCGGTGAAGTGAAAGACAATCAATTTAGCGTACATTTAATTCCAGAAACCTTAAAACGCACGCTGTTTTCTATGAGAGAGGTCGGAGATAAAATCAATGTTGAATTTGATCCTCAAACACAAGCAATAGTTGACACTGTAGAACGCGTGTTGGCGAGCCAAAATCGATAATTCAAAATCAGATAGAGCGCCCATTTAGACGCTCTATCTGAATCAAAAAATCTGTTCGTCATCTGCGTCGATAAATAATTCTATGGTATCTAAACGTTCATCAACCATCATGTTGAGATGAATAGCATGACAACATGCTGGACAATCATCGTAGAAATTTTGACTGCCATTAGAAGCATCTAAAGTAATTCGAATTGAGTGACCACAATGCGGGCACGTAACTTGTCTTTCTGTATAATTCTGCATATCTCTATCCTTACATCATTGAGATATCCTAATACTAGCCTCCGAAGTTACTTAAAGCGGCAAATTAAGTGTAAAGTTTGAGTTCATCCATAAAACAGCCCCGTAGTCATTTATACCAATTCTTTAACGATGTTTACCTATATAATTTTCATATTTAATAAGAGAGTATTTCCTTAATGAGACTTTCCGCTTCAGCAAGATAACGTCCCCCAAACTGATTGTAGTGATTAAGAATATGATAAAGATTGTAAATCGCTTTACGTTCTTCGTAATCTAAACTCAGTGGTAGAATACTTTCATAGCCTTGGTAAAACTCTGGCTGAAACCCTTCGAATAGCTGAGTCATCGCAATATCACATTCTCTATCTCCCCAGTAACAAGCGGGGTCATAACAAATCGGGCCAGTGACAGAGTTAGCAACATTGCCGTGCCAAAGATCCCCATGAAGTAGAGAAGGGCGAGGGTTATGATTAGCTAATCGTGTTTGGATTACATCTACAAATTCGCTGATATTAACCAGTTCAATTCCTTTTTCACGTAGCAGCTGTAACTGCCAACCTATGCGCTGCTCGGCAAAAAAACGATGCCATTTTTTATGCCATTGATTCGGTTGTAGCGTACTACCAATATAATTATCACTATCAAAGCCATACTCTTTTTGCTCACCCCATTGGTGTAATTTTGCAAGCTGTACACCAAACTGGTAACTATTATTGGCATCATCAAGAGGCTTAGTTGGAAGATAATTTAAGACAATAAAAGCATGGTTTTTACTGGTTCCGATCATTACCAGTTCAGGCAACGATACCGTTGAAGTTTCACGGAGTGTACGAAGATTTTCACCTTCTATCTCAAACTTGGGTAAAAAATTGCGGGTATTCGTTTTCACGAAGTAACGCTGTTCACCATCGCTAATCATATAGCAGTCGTTAATGTCACCACCACTGATTTTGGTTTTTTCAACTAGGTCGAATTGAAACATTAGCGTGTCGGATAATTGCTGGGTGAGCCTTTGCCACATAATGACCTCTGCTTTATTCACTTAATAATTCGTAGTTTAGGCTATGCTTACAAATATTTCAGACTACCATGGCACAAATTTCATCTCTTTAGGCATCAAGATACATAAATACTCATAAATGTGATTTAGTGCATGAATATTGTTGATTTTGTGACGAGAAAGTAAGGTTCAGGAGCAATAAACACTAAAAAACATGCCCTAAAGGACTACATTTTTCATTTTTATCGGCGATATTTAAGTTTGAGATATTATTGATACTAGATTCTTATCAATAAATTGATGAAAAATCGCACCATTAAACTATCAAATCTGTGAAAAAGAGCTGACATGGCTTAGTATTGTTTAAGGTACAGTAATTACTGGCAATTAAGCGGTAAAGCGGAGAATTAAAGTGGTTGTAGAAACCGATGGCTATTTGGCTCTGATTGAGCACCTCTCTTTTAATATGGATGTATTTACATCTGGTGGGGATATTGGCTCAGAGAGTGTGGAAGATGTGGTAACCGATATGGTTGCCAGTAACATCATGGCTATTTTTGAACAAAACCCAGACATGCATTCAAGTGTTCGTTTTCAGCTATTAAAAGAAGCGGATTCAGTCGTTGAAGATCTGGGTGAAGTGTTGGCTGGCGTTTGGAGTAAACCTGCAACTAACGAACAGATTATTTTCTTGGATGAATATATCGCATTGGTGAAAAACCTGTTTGATTCTGCAGTAGCGAAGTACGATTAATTGACGTTAGGCGGACTTATTATCCGCCTAAACTGCCAAAATTTAGATGCCCAATATGGGTTATCAATCCTCGATATCATTACACCTTTGGATGTCGAAGCATGCATAAATTTCTTATTACCTAAGTAAACCCCAACATGGTTAGTGGTTCTTGATGTTTTAAAAAACACCAAGTCTCCTCGTTGTGCGCTGTTGTATTTAACCTGACGTCCCGTTTGGCTTTGTGAATGAGTCGTTCTTGGTAATGGGATTTGCCACACATCTCTAAACGCAATTTGAACGAATGCAGAACAATCAACCCCCGTTTTTGAATTTCCCCCAAGTTGATAAGGCACTCCTTGCCAACTTTGAAATACCAAACCGAGCTCATCTCCGGAATTATTGATGATCGACTTAACCTCTTGCGGCGTCACAGTAGTAGCGTTTGTTTGAGGTGACGTTGGCACATTGCTACAGCCTGCAAGAATAAATACTAGCGACAAGTGACATAATGATCTGCATTTAAGCATTTGTCATCTTACTGAAATTCAAGTGAAACATTTCTGAAATACTCCCTTCATACCATGGTTTGAGTCTTATTTGCCTACTTAAATTTATTATGAATTCTTTGCCAAACAAACAGCTTCGCTCTCTTTCAATCATGCAAACCATTAGTGCTATTTTTATTGCTATCATCCTACTTGTTATATTATTGGCAGTGTTGAGTTTAAAAAGTATGGAAAAGGTAGGTCTGCAATTTTCTAACTTAGCTGAACAAACTTTACCTTTAGCATTAAACAATGCAAGCCTGACACAAAATATCTTAGAACAAGTGCAATACCTTGGTGACGGTATTCGTACTGAAAATCAACTCGAATTAAAATCAGTCAACACTCACCTAAACCGACTGAGCTTGAAAACACAAGTACTTATCGAACAACTTTTCTCGATATCCTCTCATTTTAGTACCACGATTACACCGCAACAAAAAGAGCAACTGCAAGCTAAAAATATCAACTTTCAAACATTGATTAAGTCAATTCTGGCAGCACAAGCTGACCAGCTTGAACAGCAACAATCGATTGAGGCTGCGGCTCGCGTATTTCGATATGGGCTGAGCTCTATCGGCCCTGAGATGAACCGTATTAGTTCGTTTTTATCGATGGACAACCTAGAATCTATGGATGCCGCAAATCGATTTATTGCGAGTGCCAGCTCAATGGAAAGCACATTTTTATTGATGATGATGCAACGAGATCCTCAACTTGCCTACGAGCAATATAAAGAGGTTAGAAACCGAATGGCAAGCATCGACTTGGCATTTGATGATTTTAAAGAGTGGCATCCAGATGTGATGGAATATACAAGTTTAACAGCACCATACGACATGGTTAAAGCGGGTTTCACGGATGGCGGAATCTTGCAGAAAATCCTAAAAAAGGTCGAACAAGGGAAGTTACAGCGTTTAGAAATGAACCAAGCCGCCCAGATAGCAAAAGAGACAATAGTACAGTTGAATGCCATTTCAAATGCGGCAAGTGGGTTAATAAAGCAAAGCGAAAGTGTGGTTCATGATGCGATGTATCGAGTTGAGAGAGTGCAATATATTGGTGGTATAGTGCTAACCGTTTTGGTACTACTATCCTGGTTAGGATTACGTCATTGGTTGAAAAAAGGACTGGATAACTTAATGGTAAGGTTATCGTTATTAACACAGCACGATTTCTCTCAACCAACAATGTTGATCGGCCCTAATGAGTGTAAAGAAGTCGCTGTAAAATTAAACCAAGTGATCGCGTCGACAAACGAATCAATATCAACCGTTACCCGCAACTGCGAAATCCTATACCAAAATGCCGAAACCAGTCACGATGCTGCTGATAAATCAAATATTAATATGGTGTTGCAAAATGACTCGCTAGTGAACATGGTTACCACTGTGACGGAACTAGAGTCTGCTATTCGTAATATTGCTATGGTGACTAATGAATCGTATGAAGAATCAGTGTTGGCGAGCAAATATTCATTACAAGGTGTTGATGTTATTGAACAAAATAGAGGTCGTTTAGAGTCACTTGAAAATACCTTACACCTAAATGAAGTCGCGATGCTTGAACTGGACAGTCGAGTGAAGCAAATACGTGAAATGGTAGATATGATCAGCGGTATTGCGGATAGCACGAATTTGTTAGCTCTTAATGCCGCAATTGAAGCGGCAAGGGCTGGAGAACAAGGACGAGGCTTTGCTGTCGTGGCTGATGAAGTACGAAAATTAGCAAGCGATACATCACAACAGACCACCAATATTCGTAGCATGATGAATGAACTCACAGCAGCAGCAGAACGCTCTCGCCAAGCAGTCTATGAGTCTCGTCAAGAAATGACCAATGCGTTGCACTCTAGTGATGAGGTAAAGACAACCTTCGAACAGATCGAGAAAGCCGTTGAGCATATTCGCGACAGAGTTGAACAAATTAGTGTTGCCACTGAAGAGCAAGAACGAGCGACAGCAGATGTCAGTCGCTCCATCACTCAGGTTTCAGCGCAAGGTGGACAGACCAAATTGCAGTTAGAGGCAATGGTTGAAAGCTCAAAACAGGTCGCTGCAATCGCAGGTGATCAACAAACCATGCTGCATAAATATCGCTTTTAGTTATTTTTCCCGAAATGGTTGGGTCAGCATTTTATCCAACCATTGCTCACGAGTTTGTCTGAACAGCGGAATACCAATCTTTACCTCATCATGCCCTAATTCCGGTTGAGCTCGATAAGTATCAAATAGGCGATCCCACCATGACAAGAAAAAACCAAAATTGGAATGCGTTTCCCGTGCAATCACTGAATGATGAACGCGATGCATATCTGGAGTGACAATAAACCATCGTAGCTGATGGTCTAATTTCAAATTCAATTTCGCATTGCTATGGTTAAACATCGCGCTAGCATTCAATAATATTTCGAATATCAATACAGTCAACGGATCGATACCCAAGATCAGCACGCTTGCTATTTTTATCCATAAGGATAAAACAATTTCGATGGGGTGGAAGCGAGTTCCTGTCGTCACGTCAATGTCTTGATCTGCATGGTGCATACGGTGCAAGCGCCACAAACAGGGAACAAAGTGGAAAAAAATATGCTGCGCATAAATAACAAAATCAAGCACAATGACGGCAACGATGATCTCAATGCTGGCAGGCAAGGTTAACCAATTAAACAAACCTATATGTTGCATCTCTGCCCAACTTGCCGCTTCAAAAGCGAGGATCGGCATCAGCAACGAGAGACACAGGCTATTTAACCCAATCAACCCTAAATTATTCAGCCAACGATTGATCTTATTTTGAGTCAAAACCTTGCGCGGCATTAGCCATTCCCAGCACGCACACAAGACAAATACAGCAATAAAAAAGCTTAAGCGGATCAATTCAGGGTTATTATTCATGGTTCTCTTTCTGTGCTAGGAATCTGGCTTTACTGTAAGTACAATCGCAACCACTTTCCAGTTTAAACATTGGTTTTATGAGAATTCACGCTTTTAATCACCTCTATCAACACCGTATCGCTTTATCGACCAAACCATTTCAAGCACGTGGAGCAAAAGTGGAACGTTGCCCATATTGTCAGATTGCCACTGAACATTGCTTATGCCCGTACCAACCCGATATTGAAAGCAATGTAGCTGTTCTTTTACTGGTGTCTGAAAATGAGGTGCTCAAACCTAGTAATACTGGACGTTTAATCGCAGATGTAGTGAAAGAGACTTACGTTTATCAGTGGAATCGCACTGAACCAGACGCTCAAATGCTAGCACTCTTACAAGATCCTAGTTATCAGCCTATTGTGATATTTCCAGAAGATTATGTCGAAAATAGAGAACGAATGTTACTTAAACTACCTAAAGTCGGCGACAAGCGTAAACCATTACTTATTTTCCTTGATGGTAGCTGGCGCGAAGCAAGGCGTATGTTTCGTAAATCGCCTTATCTCGATACCTTGCCCGTAATGTCTATTTCTCCACAAACCGTATCGCAATATATGATGAGAAAATCAGAAAATGATCAACACTTATCAACTGCAGAAGTGGCCTCTTTAGTGTTAAGTGGAGTGGGGGAAGAGCAAGCGTCAATAATGCTTACGCAATGGTTTGAAGTGTTTAGAGAAAGCTATTTATTAAGCAAAACTCGTTTAAAACGTGATTTTAGTAAACCGATGTTGAAACATTTCATCGAGCAGACTAAAAGCGAGAGATCACTCTAAAGTTGATCGTTTAAGTGCTGCGATATTATCCAAACAGACTCGTGAACCAGATAAATTCGCACTATGTCACGGAACGTAGGCGTAGCTCTGTGGATAATGCCAAAAGATTTATTTTATCGCTCATCGATTCGAGTGAATTTTAGGAGAGATTACATGTACTACGGCTTTGATGTCGGCGGCACTAAAATTGAATTTGGTGCATTTAATGAGAATTTAGAACGTGTTGCAACAGAACGTGTACCAACCCCAACGGATGATTACAATATGTTGGTCGACACCATTGCAGGGCTAGTGAATAAGTACGATGCTCAGTTTGGTGTTGAAGGTAAAATTGGTTTAGGTCTTCCAGGTATGGAAGATGCCGATGATGCAACCGTTCTGACTGTAAATGTACCTGCCGCAAAAGGTAAGCCACTTCGTGCTGATCTCGAAGCAAAAATTGGCCGTAGCGTCAAAATAGAAAATGATGCGAACTGTTTTGCACTTTCAGAAGCTTGGGATGAAGAACTCAAAGATGAACCTTCCGTGATGGGGCTTATCCTCGGTACTGGTTTTGGTGGTGGTTTGGTTTATCAAGGCCAAGTTTTTTCTGGCCGTAACCATGTAGCTGGCGAGTTTGGTCATATGCGTCTTCCTTTAGATGCATGGCTCCACCTTGGTGACAATGCACCAATGCTGGGTTGTGGCTGTGGAAAAAAAGGTTGTTTGGACAGTTATTTATCAGGTCGTGGTTTCGAACTTCTTTATGAGCACTACTACGGTGAGCAAAAGAAAGCGATCGACATCATTAACGCCAATGCACAAGGTGAAAGCAAAGCGACTGAGCATGTTGAGCGTTTCATGGAATTGCTCGCTATCTGTTTTGCAAATCTATTCACTGCCAACGACCCTCACGTAGTTGCCCTAGGTGGCGGTTTATCAAATTTCGATCTTATCTATCAAGAAATGCCGAAACGTGTGCCGAAACACCTACTTTCCGTTGCGAAATGCCCAAAAATCATCAAAGCAAAACATGGTGATTCTGGTGGTGTACGTGGCGCTGCATTTTTGAATATCAAATAGTCAATATCAACGATAAAGGGCTTGCATGACGCAGGCCCTTTGTTTTTATAAGTACTGTTAGTTTTTACAACGATTGGCTGTATTGGTTATTTTGAACCTTTCTTACCAACGCCTACATTTTCTTTTTGTTGTAATGTCAGTTTGCTAAACCCAAGCTTTCTAAAATGGTTGTCACGGTAGTTACGCACTGCTTTCGTATCTGAAATAGCTTCTAATTGCTGTTCCATTTTCAAAAACTCAGTAATATCTATTCCTTCAGCTTCAGCGACAGCCTCATGAATATTGTGATGTTTTTCATAAGAAAACGTCAGCGTCTTATCTTCATTTTTATAGGTGTACAAAATGGTACGAGCCATGGTTATCTCTCTAAAATCGTCATTCCCTGTATGGGAAAAGAAATAAGGCCGATATTTGTGCATCAGCCTTTTGAAATTGTGTCTTATCGGGTGCTAAAACCGTCACGGTAGCCCATGAGTTAATGGGGTTAGATTCTGCCTTGAAGTGGGATGATTGTCACGTTTTCGCCGACTTTTACAGTATCAATAGCAGGAGAAACTTCAATTAAACAGTTCGCCTCACTCATTGAGCGTAAAATGCCCGAACCTTGTTTACCTGTCGTTTTCACTTCCAGCTGCCCACGTTCATTGAACAAATAAATACCTCGACTAAACTCTGTGCGGCCCTGCCGTGATCGAATAGGTTCAGCAGCAATGGCGTTGACTTTTAAGGGCTGCCAATTGATTTCACCCTGCATCTTGCGAATCGCAGGTTCAACGAAATTGATGAATGAAACCATTACAGCGACGGGGTTACCCGGTAAACCAAAAAATGGTTTTTGGCTTATATGCCCAAACGCTAATGGCCGACCAGGACGCATATTGATACGCCAAAAATCAATCGAACCTACTTTTTCTAATGCTGATTTAATAAAATCAGCATCGCCAACCGACACACCACCAGAAGTAAGAATCAAATCCGCATGTAAAGCTGCTTCATTTAATGCATCGATCATTAACGTTTCATTATCTTCAATAATGCCAAGATCCATGACCTCACAACCAAGCTGCTTGAGTAGGCCGATCAACGTGAAGCGATTAGAATCATAAATAGTGTTTGCAACCTGAATGGTTCCTGGAGCTTGGACTTCATCACCAGTAGAAAATAACGCCACTTTAAGCTTGCGATAAACCGAGCAAGTGTCAAACCCTAGAGACGCTATCATACCCATCTCTGGTGATGTGATACGTTGTCCGCAAGTAAAGACGTTTTGACCTTGCACCAAATCTTCACCAGCTTGACGCACATTTTGCCCTTGTTTAATTTGCTCACCAGAAAAGGTGACGGTGTCACCATTGAGTTGCGCTTGCTCTCGCATTACTACGGTATCTGCATGCAGGGGCGTTGGGGCTCCAGTCATTATTTTTACCGCTTGTCCTTTTTCTAACGGCTGTTCATAGGCATGCCCAGCCATCACTTCAGCAACAACCTGATAACTGTCTTTTTGTAAATCATCACCACGTATCGCATAGCCATCCATTGCTGAATTAGTGTATTGCGGGACATTAATTGGGGAGGAAATAGTCGCGCTTAGTACACGGTTGTATGTTGATGAAATAGCAACTTTCTCTTTATCGTTAAGAGCATTGACTAATGACAAGATTTTTTCTTGCCCTTGAGTAACAGACAAAAAGGCAGGAGAAAGCATGTCACAACAAGCGGCTTCCGGTTTCACTTTTGTACGATTAAAACGCTGAATATATTTGACGACAAAGTGTGCGATAGTATCAAGATCATTAATATCCATCTGTGGTAGTGAACTAGTGACCATTTCATCGGCAGCAATCGCGATAATGTTATCATCATTTGGGTAAAGCCATGGCTTGCCGACTTCAGCACGGTGTAATTCAATCTTTGGAAACGCAATGTTTTTGCATCCCTCAACCAAAATGACATCTAATTGATTGCAATCAAAACGAGAGAGCAAGTATTCAAACTCAGCTTCAGCGTCTACAGTTTCGGTCATCATTACATGTCGATAGCGAGAAGCCACCAACATCTGTGATGCACCTGCTTTACGCAAGCGGTAACTGTCTTTACCCGGCTTATCAACATCAAAATTGTGGTGTGCATGTTTTAATACGCCAAGCTTTAACCCTGACTTGGTAAGCTTTGGAAGTAGCGCTTCAAGCAAAGTGGTTTTACCGGTGCCAGAGTAGGCCGCAAAGCCAAGCAGAGGAATTGAAAATTTCTCAGTAGTCATGATTGAAGCGTTCCAAATTGAGCTAATTCTTGAGGGGTGTTTAAGTTCAAAAAACAGTTGGGTGAATCACTGAAATCTACATAATGTGTGTTGCATTCGTTATACAACAAAATAATTTTGCGATCACCGCGTTGCAAAAAGGCACTCAGTCTTGGCAATACGCGCTTATGAAAAAGAGTAAAAACTGGCTGCTGATAATCACCGTCGTGCGCGACTAATATATCACTAGTTTCTTGCACTGCGTTACAAAACCGAGCCACAAGATCATCGTTAATTAATGGGCTGTCGCAAGGAACAAAACCAACCCAATCACTTTGGGCATGGCTTAAACCGGCATGAATGCCACCCAAAGGGCCTGGGTAATCAGCGAAAGTATCGGAGATCACCGGCGCGAAATCGCGGTATCGTTCTTGGTTACGATTAGCATTGATAATAATGGTATTGGTCTGTGGGGTTAGTTTATCAATAACATGTTTAACTAAGGGTTTATTATTGAGTTCAATTAACCCCTTGTCTTGCCCGCCCATACGGCTAGCTTGTCCACCTGCTAAAATAACCCAACTAGTTTGAGTGGGAAGTAACATACACGCTCTCTTGACTATCTTCTTTAATAAGATGCAGTAATGGAGATTCAATAAGGGTTGTTTCTTTGATCCACCACTGCTTATGACAAAGGTTGGTAAGTGCATTGGTTTGATGGCTAGTGATCACCAAACTTGCCCCTCTTTTAAGTAAATCCTTGGCCATTATAACCAATCTTTCAATAGATTCTTGATCCAATGAAGCACTTGGCTCATCCATCAATAGAATCGAAGGTTTTAAAATCCAAGCTCTTGCCATTGCAACACGTTGTTTTTCACCGCCAGAGAGCACGGAGATATGCTCATCTGCTAACGTTTCTAACCCAACCATACGTAAGGCGGTGATGACTTCAGCACGTTTGTGTTTAGCTGATATTGGCTGGTAACGAATGCCATAAACAACATTTTGAAAAACAGTGCCGTCAAATAGGTAAGGGGATTGATGAAGGTAAATGACATCCTTCTGAGCCTGCCTAAAGTTAAAATATTGATACCAACGTGATGAAGGATTATTTAAATAGCCAGTAGTCGGTTTGAGAAGACCCGATAAAATTTTCAGTAGTGTTGTTTTACCTACACCGTTATCGCCTTTTAAATAAATGGCATCGTTTGGTCCTATTGATAACGTAGGGATATGAAAAAGAACACGATCTTTAAAACGCATTGAGAGTTGTTGTGCTGTGATATTAACCGTCATAGCTTTCCTTACGTTCTCATGTAACCTTTACCGCGCATACTCGATAGCATGAAATTCAGAATCAAGGCCAATGAGAGTAACACCATTCCTAATGCAACACCTTGCGCAAATGCACCTTTATTGTTTTCTAACGCGATAGCGGTGGGGATGTTGCGCGTAAGCCCCATAATGTTGCCACCGACCATCATCGAACAACCAACTTCAGTCACAATTCGTGAAAAGCCAGCGATGGTTGCAGCAAGTAGTGGAAAACGGGTTTCCCAGATCACCGTTGCGGCAATGCGCGGCAATGATGCTCCCAAAGTCATTGCTGTTTCAACGACGCGACGATCACTGGCTTGTAAAGCACCATGCATCATTGACACCAATATGGGAAAACAAACCAGTATTTGTCCTAAAATCATCGCCTTTTGGGTAAATAGCACCTGCCAATCACCTAATGGTCCAGAACGTGAAAGCAACATATAAAGCAGCAAACCAATCACGACTGTAGGTATCGCTTGCAGGGTATTGATAAGCGAAAGCAGTACCCATTTCCCAATAAAATCACAGTAAGCCAGAGTAAAAGAGAGCAAAACTGCAGGCAATAAAACTAATGAAATTGAAGTGAGAGAAACACTAAAGGAGACCGCAACGATCTCCCACAGCTGAGTATCAAAGCTCGCCAATAAAGCAAGTGCATCTAATGTTGTTTGCCAAAGGCTCATTGCGTTTGTTACTCGTTTGCATTAGCAACAAAGAGTTGCTGACTATTTAATTTAAACGCATTGATCAACGCTTGACCTTTTGAGTTAACCAACCAATCACTGAACGCTTTAGCACCTTGATAATTAGTACTTGGGTAACGCTCGGGGTTAATAAGAATAACTTGATAGGGGTTAAACAGGTTTTTATCCCCTTGGAATAAAATCTTTAAGTCTAATTTATTGATGTAGGCGAGCCATGTGCCACGATCGCTTAATGTATAAGCTTGCATTTCCGAAGCCATATTCAATGTAGGTCCCATACCTTGCCCAACGGAGAGATAACCACCAAAATTAGGCTCAATGTTGGCCTGTGCCCAAATGCCTAGTTCTTTTTTATGTGTTCCAGAATCATCACCACGTGAAATAAACGTAACCCCCGTGTTGGCGATTTTTTTAAACACTTCCGTCAACGCTTTCTGTTGTGTAATCTGCGCTGGATCTGATTTAGGGCCAACAACCACAAAATCGTTGTACATCAGCTTGCGCGGCAACACACCATAGCCCTTTTCAACAAAAGTTGCTTCTGCATTCGGTGCATGTGTCATGACTAAATCTACATCACCATTTTCACCCATCTTCAACGCTTTACCCGTACCAGTCGCAATCACGTCGACTTTATAACCAGACTCTTTTTCAAATTGAGGCAGTAAATAATCAAGCAGTCCTGAGTGATAAGTGCTGGTTGTAGTAGCCAGTCGGATTCGAGAATTATCTTCGGCACTTGATGCTGAATAGCTGATTAAAACCAAAGATGCGGTTGCGATAGTAAAAGCCGTTTTTTTCATTTGTTATATCCATTGATAAAGAGGGTAAAGCTAATAACTGAACATTGCGTATCAATGTTACATAGCAAACAAGGTGCCAGAAATTATAAAGGTTTTACGGATAATTTGTCTCATATCAGTAAATTAAGTGACAACCCTCAGAAACTTAGACAAAATGTCCCATCTTACACCTACTCAAAATATGGTTAGTTGGTACACTCTGTCCCATCATTAAAATCTTGCACAACATCAAAAGAGAAGCTTATGACCCACATCATCGACACTCATTCAGCATTGCAATACCAAGCATTTTCTGTCCTCGTAGTTGATGATGAAATTGGAATGCAAGCCGTACTCAAAAAAGCACTTGGCAAATGGTTTTCAAAAGTTGATTGCACAGGAAGTATTGAAGAGGCAGAGGAGCTTCGTTGTGCTAATCATTATGATTTGATTGTGTTGGATATTAATTTGCCAGGACGTTCTGGTATTGAATGGAAAGAAGCGTTTGAAGACCCAGATAAACACGCTGACGTTATTTTTATGACTGGCTACGCCGATTTAGAAACCGCAATCAGTGCCTTAAAATTAGGGGCCTCAGATTTTATCCTAAAACCGTTTAATTTGAGTCAAATGCTACAAGCTGTGCAACGTTGCATGGATAAGCGTTTAAATGAACGCATGCAGTACGCACTGCAACACAATTTCAAGCATCACTGTACCTCCGAAATTATTGGTGGTTCATACAAAACTCAGCAACTTAAACAGTTAATTGTGCAATTTGCGCCATCACGAGCATCCGTTTTGATTGAGGGAGAGTCGGGCACTGGCAAAGAATTGGTGGCTCGTGGTGTTCATCAAGCCAGTGGTCGTCAAGGTCCATTTGTAGCGGTAAACTGCGGTGCAATTGCTCCAGAGTTATTAGAAAGTGAGCTTTTTGGCCATACTTCTGGAGCCTTTACTGGCGCTAAAAAAAACCGAGAAGGATTGTTTCGTGTCGCTAATGGTGGGACGCTGTTCCTTGATGAAATAGGCGAGATGCCACTTACCATGCAATCCTCACTTTTGAGGGTATTAGAACAGCGATCCATTCGCCCCGTCGGTTCTGAAAAAGAGATTCATATTGATGTCCGAGTCGTCGCTGCAACCAACCGAAATTTACAAAAAGAAGTCGCAAGTGGCAACTTCCGCAGCGATCTTTACTATCGCCTCAATGTATTAAAAATTGAAGTCAGCCCACTGAGAGAGCGCAAAGCGGATCTCAAAGAATTGGTTCCATTTTTCACTCGTATGCTTACAGCAGAGCTTGGTGTACAAGACCCTAAATGGGCTCATGAAGATACGTCAGCAATTCAAGACTATGACTGGCCAGGTAATATTCGCGAACTGAAAAACCTCATTGAACGTTGTATTTTACTCGGTAAACCACCTGCCCATTACTGGCGAGAGATGTATGGGATAACGGAGTCGCAAGCCTTATCTAAAATAGAAGAATTAAGTGAGGCGGAAGAATCCATAGTGACATTACCACCAGTGACTGCCCAATTAACTTTGGATACAAGTTCACACCAAGAACCTACCTATCTAGGTTACCCGTGTGATTGGACATTAAAAGAGGTAGAAAAAGCGCACATTCAACAATTAGTGCAGCGCTACGAAGGGAATAAGTCTGCTGCTGCTCGTGATTTGGGTGTCGCAAGAAAAACCTTGGAACGTAAGTTTAAAGAATGGGAAAGTGAGGGAAATGCCGATGCCAATTAATATTCATTGGTTGAAAAAATGGCGTTTTCGCTTTAAAACCATGGTTCGTTATCGGTTATTGATTTTATCGTCGGCGCCCATTTTCTTTACGTTATTTGCTCTGATCACTATCAGTATTTATTGGTCGATTCACTATACCTGGCAAAGTGCATTGGTTGATGTCTCTGAACGTTTAGGTGTGGCTGAAAACAGTATTGGGCTATTACAGCAAAAACAAGCCAATTACGTTAAGGCATTTTCTGAGTCCTATGATTTCCGCATCCGAGTGAGAGATCCTAAACAATATCAACAGCTAAATCAGTGGGTCAGCGAACAAAAGAAACGTTATTCGCTCGATTTTTTGCGTTACGAAAGTATCGATACTCTTGAGAAAAAATTCCGCTACCTTGATCTGACCAAGCAAGAATCCTTTTTTGATGTATTGACGGAACAAGAGCTACAGCAACTGGATAGTGATCTAGCAAAAAGGGCTCAAACCCCCATCCTCAATGACAAGCAAATAGAAACTCGTGGGTTGGTCAGTCGCACCGTAATACCGATTAAAAATCAACACAATGACATTATCGGATTTTTAGATGGTGGCTTATTGCTAAATAACAGCACGGTATTAGTCGATCAAATCCGCGATCTGATTTATCCAAGCAAGCTCGATAGTTTAAGGCCTTTGGGCACCCTGACTGTTTTCTTAGATGACTTGCGTGTAAGTACCAATGTTCCGTTAGATAGTGATCAACACGCGGGCAGAGCGATTGGCACTCGCGTTTCTTCGGATGTGAAGCAAAGGGTTTTGGGAGAAGGCCAAGAGTGGGTTGGTCGTGCGTATGTTTATGACGCTTGGTATATCACCGCCTACCAACCGATCAAAGATCAGTATGATAATGTTATTGGTATGCTTTACACCGGTTATTTAATGTGGCCGTTTGTGAAAACCTACTTGACTAACATCGTTGAAATTGGTGTCACAACAGTTCTGCTGCTAGTTTTATCAACGTGGTTTGTTTACAAAGGTTCACGAGATTTATTCCGACCAATAGAGCAGATCCATAAAGTAGTTAAGCTGGTACGTTTGGGTAAAAACCAACGTATTGGAGAGCTTGGGTTTCATGACCAACATGAGCTCACACAGTTAGCTAAGCAATTCGACAACATGCTTGATCTTCTGCAACAGCAAAATGAAGAAATACGCCAAGCTGCGTTTGAATTGGAAGAGAAGGTTAATGAGCGAACATTGAGCTTGCGTGAAAAAACCGAGCAATTGGAACACCATATTAAATTGCTTAATCAAACACGAGATAAACTCATCATCAATGAAAAACTTGCTTCATTAGGTGAGTTAACTGCTGGAATCGCACATGAGATCAATAACCCAACCGCTGTAATTCTCGGCAATACCGAACTGATAAAATTTGAACTTGGTGACGACACACAGCGTGTCGAAGAAGAGCTTGATGCGATCATGCTGCAAATAGATCGGATACGAAACATTACTCGTAGTCTACTGCAATACAGTCGACAAGGCGGCATTCAAGATCAGGTGACGTGGCAACACATCAACCCGATTATTGAAGAAAGTATTACGCTAGTTAAAACCGGAACCAATAAGCGCGATATTGAGTTTAATGTCGATTTAAAAGCACATTCATCGGTTGAAGTGAATCGGCATCAACTTCTACAAATTTTAGTCAACCTGATGATGAATGGTATCCATGCGATGAATGGTTGCGGCTGTTTAACGATTAACAGTGAAGACTGGTACAAAAATGAAGAAAGTATCGGTGCTATCATCCATATTCAAGACCAAGGTTGTGGAATTAAAGCTGAAAATATCAAACGAATATTTGACCCTTTTTATACCACCAAGCGCGATGGTACTGGCTTAGGACTTTCCGTATCTCAAAGCCTTCTTAGCCAAACGGGAGGGCATATTGAAGTCAGCTCAGTATTGGGAGCTGGTAGTGTATTTAGTGTCTACTTACCACGGAAGATGGAAAACGATTTATTTGTTACTCAAGTCAGTTGAAAAAACGCCTCTGATTAAAAAGGCGTTTAGGTTTTTTACAATGAAAAGGCTGATCAGTTATGCGTCTTCGGGTAGTAAAAATAACCCGACAGGATTGATGCTCAAATAAGCATGATCAGCGTAACTGGGATCAAACTGAGAAGAATTTAGCTGTAATAACAATTCTTTATTGTGCCACTTAACCAACACTTCATACATTGAACCCATATAAGCAATGCTGGTAATTTCACACTGTTGACACGCTTCACCTTCAGTGCAAAGTAAAATGGCTTCTGGTCGCACACCAATTTGATAATTACCCGTTGGCAAGGCGGCTACGCTCTCATCATCTGCTGGGATTTTGTAACCATTAATGATTAAGTGTGATCCATCATAACTGCCATCGAAAATATTCGCTTCCCCCATAAAGTTTGCCATAAACATAGATGCAGGGTGCTTATACAATTGAGTTGGTGATCCTTGCTGCATTATATCGCCATCTTTCATTACAATAACCGTATCAGATACAGCGAATGCTTCTGCTTGGTCGTGAGTTACATACAAAGAAGTAATATTAAAACGCTGCTGTAATTCACGAATGGTTTCACGCATGCTGCGCCTTAAGTTAGCGTCAAGGTTACTCAACGGCTCATCAAATAACAATACTTTAGGTTTTAAGACCAGAGCGCGAGCAAGAGCAACGCGTTGCTGCTGACCACCTGAAATTTGGTCAACATAACGCTCACCAAACCCCTCTAGATCAACCAACCTAAGCGCTTCATCAACTCTTTGTTTCACTTCTTCTTTGCTCAAACCGATCATTTTTAGGCCATAGCCGACGTTGTCGTGCAATGAAAGGTGTGGGAATAGCGCATAAGATTGAAACACCATACAGATATCACGTTGTTGGATTGATGTATTGGTGACATCTTCGCCATCAATAAAAATTTGTCCGCTAGTCGGTTTCTCTAAACCCGCGACCAAGCGCAATACGGTGGTTTTCCCACACCCTGACGGGCCAAGTAATGTTACTAAACTGCCTTTTTTTATTTCTAAGTCTACATCTCCAATAACAGTTTTATCACCAAAACGTTTGCAGACATTTTTTAGAACGACAAAGTTTTCATTTTCCATGTTTATATCTCCAATCGTTATTCTTGGTTAGTCGCTTTAGAACGTGAAACACGAGCCTCACCAACGATAAAATCAAATATCAAAATAATGGCTAACATCACCACAATTAAAATTGAGCCATAAGCAATCGCTACACCATATTCACCATCTTCTACACGATTCAATATATAAGATGTTGCAACACGTGTTTCCGGAGTCACCAAGAATATGATCGCGCTAACGGTGGTCATGGCACGTACAAAGCTATAAATCAACGTCGATAGAATCGCTGGGCGCAATAGAGGTAATAAAATATGAGTAATGGTTTTAAAGGAGTTCGCTCTTAGACTGAGTGAGGCTTCATCTAGGGATTTATCTAATTGACCTAGCCCAGCGATACCCGCACGAATACCTACTGGAACATTACGCATTACCATTGAGATCACGACAATGGCTGCCGTACCCGTCAGGTAAATAGGTGCATCGTTAAAGGCAAGGATGTATGACACACCAGCGACCGTGCCGGGTACTGCGAAACAAAGCATCGTGGCAAATTCTATGACTTTTTTGCCATAAAATTGCTGGCGAACAACTATATAAGCGATCAATAAACCAAATAATGCCGTTAATGGCGCGGCTACGCCTGCGTAAATCATGGTCGTGATCAATGATGGCCAAGCACCTTCACTCATTCCCATGCCAAATAGATGGATATAGTTTTTTAGCGTTAAGCTGTAATCAACACCCCAGTTAACGGTGAAGCTACCGAAGATAATGCTGCCATAGAGAAGAATGTTAAATGCCATCCAAAAATACAACAGACCCGAAACCGAGTGTTTAAGCAAAGTTGGCAGTGCTTGTACATCACCACGATACGATTTTCCTGAAATAGTTACGTACGAGCGTTTACCTATCCACAAATACTGAACCACAAAAATCGCCAGTGAAAACAACAGTAAAACAGCGCCCAGTGTACTAGCTGAGGCATAATCTAATTGTGCACCAGCAATATAGAAGTAGATTTGTGTTGCCAATACGTCGAAGCTTCCACCTAGCACTAACGGGTTACTGAAATCAGCTAGTGATTGAACAAATATGATCAAGAAACTGTTTGCTAAAGCAGGTTTCAGCAATGGCATTACGATCTTGAAGAAGGTTTGATAGCGATTGGCACGCAGTGTATAAGATGCTTCTTCTAAAGAAGGATGCAGCGATTTCATTGCGCCATCTAGAATCATGAACGACATTGGAGCGAAGGCGAGCACTTGCGCCATCCAGATGCCAGTAAATCCATATAACCAGTTGGTTTGCTGTAACCCAAACCAATTGACCATCAATTCTGTAATATAACCAGAGCGTCCTAACATCAAAGTAACCCCAAGACCCACAACAAAAGGTGGGGTTACAATTGGCAAGATAGAAAAAATACGCGCAATAAAAGCGGAGCGAGTAGCAATTCGAGTTGTGTAAATAGCAAATATCAGACCGAAAAAGGTAGCACCAATCCCGACGGACACACCAAGGAATATCGAATTCCAAATGATTTGTATGATCTGAGAGCGACCTAATATATCAATGAATTGCCAGGCACTAAAGTTACCCAGGTCGTCTTTAAACATCGGTACAAAGATGGCAATACTCGGAAATATGATAAAAATGGAGATCAGTAGAATGATCGATATTAATGCACCAATGACAAAGCTATCCCCCCCTAGAAATTCAAGACGGGCAAAGGCTAATGTCATCACCGCACCTAAAGCAATGAAAAGCGCGATGGTGGAGTAGCCCAAACCGTGTTGGGTATACCAAGAGCTGAGTAAGACGATGAGCATACACGTTGCAGAATAACCAATATCAAAATAGTGGCGGTGTTTAGCGTATTTATTTTGCGCTTTACTGGGGCGAATTAAGAGAAGGGTAGGTAGTGCAAACCACAACCAAGAAATGTTGAAGCCACTCCAACCCATGGCATCGTAAAATTCTTGTGAGGTTGACTCAAATACCCCGTAATCAAGGGCAAAAGATGGCAACAGCACAAATGCACACAATAAAGTGATGATCCAATAAAAAATGGGATCTCTGTGCGACTTATTTTGCTGCTGACGTGGTGCTGTGTCCGCTGCGAGTTCATTCATTTGTTTGTACCAAAGTAGTGAGCAAAGGAGCATTGAGCTATGTATACACAAATATTTAATCAAGAAAGGTGTGCAATAGCGCTGATAAGTAAAAGAACAATGAAGATGAGTTCCATCGTGCGAGTAAATGGGCAGCTCAATACTGCCCATACATTCACGTTAATGAGTGAAGAAATTATTCACCCATTTTAACGACATTAACCCACTTGTTAATCAATCGTTTACGTTCATCTGACGAACCATAAGTATCCATATCATAATCAATCAATGTCAGTTTTTGAGGATCTAATGCATTTGGAGATTGCTCTGCCTGAGTATTAGTCAAAATTTGGAATGATTGGCCTTTTTTCCATGCTAACTCTTGGCCTTCTTTGGACATGACCCAGTCAACAAACAATTTAGCGTTATCAATATTGCGAGCACCTTTAATAATGCTTACACCACCAATTTCATAACCTGTTCCTTCACACGGTGAAATCAATTCCAGTGGTGCGCCTTTTGATTGCTCAAGGGAATAATCATGTAAGAATCCAATACCGATAGCAATTTCACCACGCGCAGCGTTGCGAGAAGGGGTAACACCTGATTTGGTGTATTGAGATATGTTTTTGTCGAGCGCTTTAAAGTAATTAAAGGCTTTATCTTCATCCCAAAGTTGAATGAAAGTCGCCAAAGCGGTATACGCTGTACCGGAACTTTGTGGATCGGCAATTTGAATTTCACCTTGGTATTCTGGCTTGGTCAAATCACTCCAGCAACGTGGGATTTCAATCCCTTTTTCTGCCAGTCTTTGCGTATTAACGCCAAAACCTAAAATTCCCATGTAAACGGCAGAAGAGTAATTGCCTTTGCGTTTGGCTGGGTCTTTAAATCCATCCATGATGAACTCAAGTTGAGGTGATGGGTAAGGTTGTAATAGATCCATCTCGCCGGCTTGAGATTGCGGATCTAATGTGCCTCCATACCAAACGTCTGCTCGAGGGTTATTTTTCTCTGCTTCGATTTTCGCTAATGTACTGCCTGAGCCATTACGAACAAAGGAAGTTTTTACATCGTATTTTTCTGAAAATGCCTTAGTTTCTGCTTCACACATGGCGTTAGTTGCACTGCAATATACGACTAATCGACCTTCAGCAAGCACTTGAGGTGCAGCCAATGCCGAACCTAAAATACAAGTCGCGAGTAAGGTGCGATGTAATTTATCTTTCATGTTTGTTTCCTCTTGTTATTTTCATCACTTAACGCAGGTGTAGGGAGGCGTTAAGTTCTCATCACATTCCAGTGATATCTTTTTTACTGCGCATTAGCAGTGAAATTTTGAAAACAACGTGAGGAAGAATTAAGGCATAGTGACAGCATTCCCTGCACGTTGTTGTGCTTTTAGAAAAGGTAGGATCAACAGTCCTATTAATGCAGCAGATAAGGTGATAACGCTGAAAAACCCTTCCCAACTAAATTGTTCAATAATCAGAGCGAGCGGGTAACTGGCTAATGCCGCGCCAAGATACCCAAATAACCCCACAAAACCCGTAGCGGTACCTGCCGCATCTTTGTGTGAACATTCAGCAGCAGCCATCCCAATCATCATTTGCGGGCCAAAAATAAAGAACCCAATCGAGAAAAAGCACCCTGAAAGCACCACAAAATTATTAATCGGTGTGAGCCATAGCGCAGCAACAGAAATAAAAATCCCCAACGCAAAAATCAAATTCATTGGTGCTCGATTGCCACGGAAAAATTTATCTGATCCCCAACCACCAAATAGTGATCCAAAAAAACCACCAATTTCGAACATAGAAACGGCCGTATTGGCTGAAAAAAGGTCATAGCCGTGTCGTTCAGTAAGGTATAAATTTCCCCAGTCGTTAATAGCTATGCGTACCACATAAACCAGAAAGTAAGAGCTACATAACAGCCAAATGTACTTATTGCCTAAAACGTAAATACGTAAAATTTGAGAAAAGTTAAGTCCTTTTCCTTCTGCTTCATGTCGCTTTTCAAGAGAGTCGTTTCGCCATTCACCGACAGACGGTAACCCAAGGGTGATTGGTTTGTCTTGCATGCGAAAACACAACACCAGACCGACCACAATGGCCAAACAACCAGGAGCAATAAAACCGTATCGCCATCCAAAAGTAACAGCTATAAAGCCAATACTGAGGGGGATCAATGCACCACTTAAGTTGTGACAAGTATTCCAAATTGACCACCAGAATCCCCGCTCAGTTCTTGAATACCATGTGGTTAATAGTTTTGCGCATGGAGGCCACCCCCAACCCTGGAAAAAAGCGTTGAGTGTCCAAAGCACTGCAAATACAGCAAGTGATGAACTAAAACCAAACAGCACATTAATAACGCCAGTCGCTATCAAGCCCAATCCCATGAAATAACTTGGTTTTGATTGGTCACTCACCATGCCTGATACAAACTTAGAGAGACCATATGTCACGTAAAATAATGTGCCGAGAATGCCAAAATCTGAATGTTCTAGCCCTAGGTCACTTAGCATCGCAGGCATCGCAAAATTGAGACTTTTCCGCGTAAAATAAAACACCCCATAACCAACGTACATCGAAAGCATTAAATGCAAGCGCCAATACCGGTAGGTTGCATCTATCTGAGATGACTCTATGGGGGCTGATGTTGGTTTTGATATCATAAAACCCATCATGCTTTGTTTCTCCCTAGTGCAAAATAATGGTATCGGACTGATTCATGAAATGAATGAGACAAAGTTATAAATGACTAGGAAATTTTCCTAGTTTGATGGTGTTGTGGATGGTTTTGTGGGCAAGTTAACAGTTATACGCGTACCAGGTGGAGCGAGAATAGACTTAGAATCAATAACAAAATGCCCACCGAGGGCGCTCACTCGTTCTTCTATCCCTAACAATCCTTGCCCTTTTGTTCGCCAGTCGCTTGGCAAGCCAATGCCATTATCTCGTAGTTCAACACTGAACATTTCTCCAGGAACAATACTTAATTGTACCGATGAAGCCTGAGCATGTTTGCAAACGTTATTCAATAATTCTTGAATGATCCGGTACAGAGTGACTGCGGTTATATCATCTAAACGTTCAGCAAAAATGCCAAAATTCAGGCTAAAATCAACGTTTCGCTCAGTAAATCTCATTTCACTTGCTAATTGCCGAATAGCATTTTCCAAACCAAGCTCATCTAATGCGTGAGGACGCAATTGGGTTAATAATTGGCGGGTAGAGGAGTGAATACGCATGGCTAGCGAATTGATAGTCTGTGCTATATGAGTCTGTTTTTCATTGGTTGAGAGTCGATCTGCCAGCATCGATTGAATTTGAATAGCAGTAATATTTTGTCCGATTTCATCATGCAACTCACGAGCTACAGATTTACGTATTTGCTCTTCGACATGTACTAATTGCCTTGTCAGCTGTTGTTTATTTCTTAATTCTTGCTCAAGTTTTCTATTTATTTGTGTTAGACGATGAGCCAACAAATACTGACGACTGATTGCGATACCCAATCCCAAGCCAACAAGCGCTTGGGTTGCAATGAAGCTTTGCAATTCCATATCCGATTCGAACGAACCTGTGACTTGTCTTGCTGTGGCAAGCAAAATACTGTTCATCATGCTAGCTAAAACACCACCTTGCCAGCCATATTGATATGCCATAAAAATATTAGGCAGCAAAAAAAGCAGTAAAGCTAACGGCTTTAATTGCTCAAGTAACACAAGCTCTGCAATCAAACCACCACTAAAAAACAGTAAGCACCACAGCAACGCGGAGGGTCGTAACGTCACTTCATGGTGAATGAGTGTCGGGGAAAGTGGGTTCCAAATCTGCTGATGCAAATAGTCGTATAGCAAAAAGAGAAACGGGGTTAGCAATACTCCGCCAGTAATGGTTGCAACGGTAACTTGAACAACATAATGAAATTCAAGCTCAAGCGGTTTTATCAACAACAGAACACCTGTACCGCAAATTAGCCCGTAAATTAAAGTCAAACCAGTAAGTGCCAAGATTTTTTGCCAATAGTCTTGCAATGAAGCCCAAAGAGACTGAAATGCAATAGCGAGCCAATAGGCGATTAAGGCAAATAACAAAAGCAGATATTCATGGCCAGGGCTCTCTAAAATCTGGCCTAATGACCACGCAATGAACATTTCGCATAGTGTAATGCCTAACCACAAGCGCCTCGGTGACAAGGTTAAAGTGGCTAACTTTAGTCCGGTTGGTAGAAGTAGACCTGCGAGTAGTAGATCGGGGGCTAGGTAATGGCTGATATTCCATAAACAAAACCAACTGATCGAATACAATACACAGGCAAAAACGTAGCTAAAACTAGAGGAAAGCGATAACCAAGATAAGCTTGCAGAAGAGGGTGAAAGAGAACGCATGATAGCGGTTACACCGACTCATTAGCCAATAACTGATGAGTGATAGCAAACCGAATCAAGTCAACATTATTGGAAAGCCCAAGTTTGCTAAGAATATTGGCACGATGTACATGAATGGTTTTGTGGCTTATGGATAAGTCATGGCCAATTTCTTTCACATCTTTTCCCAGTATTAGATGTTCAAACACCTCTCGCTCACGCTTTGTTAACCCTTCGAGTACCAAAGGAACCCCTGAAATGTTACTAAGGTTGATTAATGCATCCGCGCAAAGATAACGGTCACCGTTTGCAACGGTACGGATTGCACTGACAAGTTCGCCTGGGCCGCATCTTTTGGATAAATAACCACAAGCGCCAGCTTCTAATGCTTTGCTTACAAAAGAAGCTGAATCATAAATAGAAAGAATGATTGCTTTGAAATGGGGTTGAGATTGGCGCAATTTTTCTAGTAACACTAAGCCACTTTCATCAGGCATCGAAATATCAATAACTGCGAGGTCTACAGAGGCAGTCGACAAAACGCGGTATGCATCTCGAGCATTACTGTATTCACTATGTACTATGATGTCTGGTTCTACAGATAACAACTGTGCGAAACCGGATCGAACCATAATATGGTCATCGACTAAGGCAACTGAAATCATACGGGCATCCTATGCATTTGCCGCGATAGTCGCAGATGTATCAATAAGTATCAAAAACAAGCGTATGGGATGTGATTACTCTCCCGAAACTGATGTGTTAGCCAGTGACTTTAATTAAATTAACTGGCGTACACCGCAATTTTTGGCGGCTTAATGCCATGCTTTTTAAACTCTTTCATCACACGCAGGGTAATGTCCGTTTCGAAAAGCTTTTCATAAGCGGTATCGACCACGTAAGCCTTACAAGTTAATTGTATGACTAAGTAGTTATCAGTGATTGTCTGTTTGACTAACACGGTTACGGGCTTGGGTAAGTGGATATAACGGCTCGATGATGCAGCTTTTTGGATTAAGTCTCGCGCCATGACAATGTCTTCATCTATTCCAACACAAAATGGGATCACCACTTGCATATCGAGAGCGCCGTAGTTACCACTGACGGTGACTTCGTTTAAGAATTTGTTGTTGGAATCGTGATGATGTCGTCAGAAAGAGTTCGCATCCTAACAGAACGTAAACTGATGGTGATGATATCACCATAATTCCCTTCAAAGGTGACGCGGTCACCTACCTGGAATGGGCGGTCGATCATAACCGTTAATCCGGCAATGAATGATGCGGCTAAGTCTTTCAGCGCAAAACCCACAGAAACTGCAAGCGTACCACCTATTAATGCAAGTATTTGATCATTAATACGAAAACTCATCATAAACACAACTAAACCGGCCGTCATGTAGATAAAAACTGCAAAAATGACTGAAGCTTTTGCAGTAACATTCGGTATTGCACAAATTGGCGGCCAATACTTTCTACCATCGAATTCATAAACTTAAGCAGTAACCAAGTCGATGCGATGACCAGCAGTGAGAAGAAAACACCACTCCAACGAATTAAACTGGCGAACTGTTGTATATGTTCTGAATTCTTGGGATTCTGGAGCGTGAAAAAGACTGATCGGTTTCTTTATTGCGATTCAATGATAGACGGAAAAAACGCAGCGCTACGGTAGGGTTGCCATCGGAGTAATACCACAAAATTCGATAGAATCACTTATCAGTAATAAATCTATCGAATAAAAGTTTAGCCGATATATTGAAGAAAAATAGGAACTTAGTAATAAAAACAATGTTAAGCCTTATAACACAACCAGAAGTTTATCGTTGTCTCACTTATGAAGTGCCGTACAATGATCAGGCTCCATATCATTGACAGGCTGTTTTGCAAACAAAAACATCGCTTGCAGTTCAGAGCTTGAACAAGTAACGTTGCGCAGTTTTTTACACAATTCACATTTATTAAGGTACTGGTTTTGATCTCCACCGCAAATATCACTCAACAATTTGGCGCTAAGCCACTGTTTGAAAACATTTCCGTTAAGTTTGGCGAAGGTAATCGCTATGGCCTGATTGGCGCTAACGGTTGTGGTAAGTCAACATTTATGAAGATTCTAAGCGGAGAGCTTGAGCCTTCGAGTGGTAATGTTAGCTACGATCCGAATGAACGCGTAGCGAAACTGAATCAGGACCAGTTTGCTTACGAAGAATTCACTGTTATTGATACCGTTATTATGGGTCATAAAGAATTGTGGAAAGTAAAGCAAGAGCGTGACCGTATCTATTCTCTTCCTGAAATGAGCGAAGAAGACGGCATGAAGGTTGCTGACCTTGAGACCGAATTCGCTGAAATGGACGGCTACATGGCCGAGTCTAAAGCAGGCGAACTGTTGCTTGCTGTAGGTATTCCTGTTGAACAGCATTTTGGTTTGATGAGCGAAGTGGCTCCAGGTTGGAAACTGCGTGTGCTATTGGCACAGGTTCTGTTTGCTGACCCGCATATCATGCTACTTGACGAACCAACCAACAACTTGGATATGGATACTATTCGCTGGCTAGAAGATACCTTGAACCAGCGTAACTGCACCATGATCATCATCTCGCACGACCGTCACTTCCTCAACAGCGTATGTACTCATATGGCTGACTTAGATTACGGCGAGCTACGTGTTTATCCAGGTAACTACGACGAATACATGACAGCGGCATCGCAAGCGCGTGAGCGTCTGTTGTCGGACAATGCGAAGAAGAAAGCACAGATCGCTGAGCTTCAAACGTTCGTCGCGCGTTTCTCTGCAAACGCATCGAAAGCAAAACAAGCCACTTCTCGTGCTAAACAGATCGATAAAATCCAATTAGATGAAGTGAAAGCGTCAAGTCGTCAAAACCCATTCATTCGTTTCGAACAGTCTAAAGAGTTGTTCCGTAACGCATTGGAAATTGAAAACCTAACTCAAGGTTTTGAAGATGACCTGTTCAGTAACTACAGCGCCATTTTTGAAGTGGGTGAGCGTGTTGCGATTATCGGTGAAAACGGCGTGGGTAAAACAACGTTGTTGAACACATTAGCAGGTGTCATTGAACCACGCTCTGGTTCATACAAATGGTCAGAAAACTCTAACATTGGTTATTATGCTCAAGATCATGCGCATGATTTCGCTGAAGACATGAACTTATTTGATTGGATGAGTCAATGGCGTCAAGAAGGTGATGATGAGCAAGTGATTCGTAGCTTCCTTGGCCGTATGCTCTTTGGTCAAGATGATATCAAGAAATCAGTCAAAGTGATTTCTGGTGGTGAGCAAGGGCGTATGCTACTTGGTAAAATCATGATGCATAAACCAAACATGTTGTTGATGGATGAACCAACCAACCACATGGATATGGAGTCAATTGAATCATTGAACAACGCATTAGAAATTTACAAAGGCACACTGTTCTTCGTTTCACATGACCGCGTGTTTGTAGATTCATTAGCAACTCGTATCATTGAAATTCGTGACAATAAGATCACTGACTTCAAAGGTACTTACGCTGAGTTTTTAAACTCTCGCAGCAATAGCTAATGAGTTAATTTGACGCTAAACCTCTATCCCTAAGAGGTTAATTTCCCCCAAACTACTTGGAGTTTCAGGTAAGAAGGGTATAGCGAGGAAAAACAATGATTTGAACAGAACGACCTAAAATTAAATGTTTCTTGTTGTAACTTACTCACTGATAGCGTGCAGTTTAGGTTATATGGTTTGATAGAAATTATTGTTTTTACCAGTGTCTTAAAATCAAATTAAATCAGCCCTTTACCTTGCATAACCTAATAGTCTGTACCAATCTTATTTCATAAGCATGGATAAGGATTGTGTATGCCCGTAAGTTCAATGAAAAACAAAGGGGTGGTGGGGAAAGTCCTACTGCCTTCTTTGCTCATAAATCTTCTTTCTCTCGCTGTTCCGCTAACGGTTTTACAAATTTACGATCGTATCTTACCTAACCAGAGTTACGGGACTGCCACTCTGTTATTAGCGGGTGCGACGTTGGCTGTCGCTATGGAAGCATTAATCCGGTTTGTGCGAACTTGGCTTTTGTCTGCTGCGGCCAGTAACACCGAGAAAGCGACCTATCAAACCTTGGTTGAAAGGGTGACGACCACGTCTTCTGGCCATCTTCGCCATATTGGTGTTGGCGGAGTGGAAGAGGGGCTGGGCTCCGTATCCAAAGTTAAAGATTGGTATTCCGGTGGGGTGATCGCAGGCTTTATTGATTTGCCTTTTGCATTGATCTTCTTGGGGTTGGTGGCTTACATCGGTGGTGAGTTAGTGGCGATACCTTTGGCAGTTTGGCTTATTACTCTCGGAATTGTCTGGTTATCTTCTATTCGCGTAAAAAGCTTAAGTGAAGAAGCTTCTCAAGATGAGCAGGAGCGCAAAGCGTTCTTGATTTTATTGAGCCAAACCATTCAGGGAATCAAACGCCAGGCCGTTGAATCTCGAATCTTCAATCAGTTTAAATCCCTCAATAATGTTCGCTCTCAGTCTAAAGCGAGAGAAGAAGAACAGAACGCCTTCGCTCAAGAGTGTATTCAACTTGCCGCATTAGCGACGTCAGTTTTACTTGTGATTACGGGCAGCTTGTGGGTGTTAGATGGTCAGTTAACCACAGGTGGGTTGGCAGCATGTTCTATCTTATCGGGCAGAGCGGTTGCACCGTTAAGTGCTCTGGTTGGGGTTCGAATCAAGCTCAATTCAATACACAGTGCCAATCAGGCAATAGAAAAGTTGAGTGACTTGTCTATAGCTGAGTCTTTAGATTTTGAGCAATCTGAGGTCCATTTATCTGGCTTTGATACGTTGGAAATCAAGCAAGCGACCATTGAAAGATACGGTGAACTCTTTCATGCAGATATCACACTGAATAAAGGTGAGCTGGTATTGTTAGAAAGTGAAGACCGACACACCAACAGTCATTTGTTGTCTTCGATAGCAGGTGTTGATGATTTGCAAGAAGGTGAGTGCTTTATTAACGGAGCGAAAGTTACAATAGAGTCCGTCACTAGAGTTGCAGCTTACTGTGGCGTTAAGGGGCAATTAGTGTCAGGTACTATTCTCGACAACTTGTGTGGCTTTGATCCTGAAAGAACACAAAGCGCCAGTGACTATGCTAAGCGTTTGGGTTTAAACAAAGCAATTACTCGATTACCAGATGGGCTAGAGACACAAATTGGTCATACGAGTGCGTCCTTATTGAGCATGGGTAATGTAAAAATGCTCACTATCGCGACTCAACTGGCAAGTGACAAGCCCATTATCATGTTAGAAAGGCCGGACGCTTCACTTGATTTAGTCGCTCTTGGAAACCTAGCCAAGGTGTTGGAAGAAGAAGTGTCGGCAGGACGCACGATAATGATGGTGAGCTATCATTTGAAACTTCGCGAGCTGGCTAATCGAATCATTACAGTGAAAAGTCGAGCCAGGACGGTCGAAAGTGAAAGCAATCAGGAGGCCGTCGTATGAATCGTTTAGATACTAGTAGCCGCACTGATACGAATGGCAGAGAAGTGGTGAGGAACCATTTAGAGACCGAGAGCCTTTCAGCTCTTAAGCAGTTGGAAGTTAACGCTAATATCCAATTGTTCGCACATCAATGGGTCGATGAGAATGGCATGGAATCAATCGATGATATGTTTGCTCTGTTTGACAGGCTTGCTTTACCATATCGATTG
Organism: Vibrio sp. S12_S33; assembly: GCF_963889785.1. NCBI lineage: Bacteria > Pseudomonadati > Pseudomonadota > Gammaproteobacteria > Vibrionales > Vibrionaceae > Vibrio > Vibrio sp. S12_S33. Next base: position 75,434 of record NZ_CAWPQZ010000003.1, read on the forward strand.
GTTGCCAATCTCAATGAGGTGGGTGACCATAAATTAGTCTTACTGGTACTTGGTGAAAATGAGTTGGTTTCAGGTTATTTAGAATCGAAGCGGTTTATTGCTTTTGATGACAACGACGACCTTACGGGGACTCCCCAATTTTGTATCGTTATAGAAGGCGTACCATTGGAGAAGGCTTCTCCGGACTGGGTTGGTGAACGGTTACATGCGTTTCGGCCCATTATTCCTAAATTGTTGCTGGTCAGTTTTATCACCAACTTGTTCGCACTTGCCGTGCCGTTCATCACGATGTCGATCTATGACCACGTGATTGGTGGAGATGCAGGTCATGAGCTTCAAGGTATCGCGATTGGTGCAGGTCTTTTGTTTGTGATGATGGGCTGGTTAAGAACATTACGCAGCCGAGTGTTTGCTTCGGTTTCGAACCGAGTAAGCCGAGAGATATCTCAATCCCTTGTGCTGCGTCTGCTTCGAAATAGCTATGTTCAAAATCAGCAAACAGCCTCTTCTAGTCAGCAAAACCAAATGATGCTGTCGGAACGTATTTCAGGTGTGTTATCAGGGCCATTAGGAAATGCGCTGTTTGATCTGCCATTCATTGTTATTTTTGTACTTGCGATAGGTGTTTTAGGTGGGTGGTTGGTGCTGGTTCCTATCGTCTCTTTAGTTCTGTATTACCTGTTAGCGAAACGCTCGATACGTTCAAGTAGTAAGCGCTCAATGCAATCAACGGTTGCTGGTACCAATCGTCAAAACATGGTCAATGAGCTTTCATCAAAACTCGTTTTTATTCGCAGCGCCGGGTTATCACAACATTGGATACAACGTTTTAAAAAGGCCAACCTTCTTGCGTCAACCGTGACGTTTAATCAGTCGGTTTTACAGAGCCGATACACCTCCATGTATTATTTCATTGGTGTGGGTTCGACACTAGCTGTGATGGGGTTAGGAATAGGCCTTATTTTTGAAGAGGTTATGACGCCAGGGGGGCTTATCGCATCCATGATGTTGATATCTAAAGTGACGGGGCCAGCTCAGGTATTGACGAACAGCGCGATGCGTTTCAATAGCTTTAATCAATCCAAGTTGCAGGTGAACCGCATTTTGTCTCAGCCATCTGAGCGTGAATTCAGTTATCAGCATCACCCGTTGCCGTCGACAGCCCCTAACTTGAAATTAGACCAAGTGACACTGCGTTATCCCAAGCAGAGTCGCCCCGCATTGAGTGGTGTGAGTTTTGACATTGAAGCCGGCGAAATTGTAGCGATCACAGGACCTTCTGGTAGTGGTAAGTCAACGCTGATAGAAGTTTTCTCCGGATTACAACCTATTCAAAATGGTATCGTTGAGCTTAATCGGGTTAACCTTGCTCAATATGACCCGCAGCTATATCGCCATTGGTGTTTCATTCGAGCTGCTTATCCAGACTTACTGACATTAAGTATACGAGAGTGGTTAAACGATGGGCACAAAATTGAAGACCAGAAAATGATCTCTGCGATTGAAATGGTGGGCGGAAAGCGTTGGTTCGAGACATTGTCAGGTGGGCTCGATACGTCGATCAGTAGCATTCAACCGGATAGCCTTTTTGACATGCTGTCTGGCAGCGTCGCGCAGATCCTCATTGACGCGAAAGCGCTGGTTTATGACTACCCAATGTTCTTAATGGATAATCCTGTGCCTGATGCTTATCCAAATGCTAAACGTATATTTGGTGAGTTTGTGCAGTCGAAAAAAGGAAAAGCAACCGTGATTTACACATCCCACGATCCGGATTTAATCAAGCTTGCTGATAAAGTTGTGGTGTTAAATGAAGGAGCAGTGGTTTATGCCGGGCCAATAGAACCTGCACAGCCCCAAGCTGATCAACAGACAGGCCAACAAGAGTTTATGCAAGGAGTCACTAATGGCTAAACAACCTATTGAGACAGGCAAGCGCTATGGTGAACTTGTTGAATCACAAAATACGGCTCGTACATTGGCGCTGGCGACATGGTCGGTTGCCTTATGTGTCATAGCATTTGTCATTTGGTCTGTGGTGACACAAGTTGATGAAATTGCTAAAGCTAAAGGTGCTGTAATTCCAGAAGGTGAGAAACAAGTATTACAAAGCGAAATCGGTGGTAAGTTAAAGCAAATTCTAGTTAAAGAAGGACAACTTGTTGAGAAAGGCCAGCCACTTGTTGAGTTTGATGCCACCTTCCAACGTACTGCGCTTGAAGAGCTTAAATCTCAACAAGTGACGCTTCTAGCCAGTGTGGAGCGTATGAATGCGCTTCTCGAGGAACGTGAGCCAAATCTAGCTGAATTTGAGGTGGATTACCCAGAGATCGTCAGCCAGCAAAAAGCGCAGTTGAACGCACAAAAAGCACTTTATTTCCAAAAACGCGTGGTGCTTGAAAAAGAGAGCGAGCAAATTGCAGAGCAGCTTCGTAGCGTAGAAAAGTCCTTACCGAGTTATGAAAGAGAGTTGAATGCCACTGAGCAAGAGTTGAACATACTTGAAAAGGGGTATGAAGCGGGCAACATTTCACGCTTACGAGTACTTGAAATGCGCCAGAAGTTGGCCAGTATCGAGCAGAAAATTGAGGAAGCTCGCGGTAAGAAATCGGTATTGATTAGACAAGCCGACAGTAATGATCAAAAAATTGTACAGCTTCTTGCTGAAGCGAAAGCTAAAGTCAGTGATGACCGTTCTAAAGCTGTTTCTGATTTGTCAGCACTGAATGCGAGAGTACGTTCAAGTCAGGCGAAATTAACAAACACCATGTTGGTGTCACCGCTGCAGGGGCTGGTTCAAAGCCTGCCCAATACACAAGATGGTGGCGTGATTCAAGCGGGAGGGACCGTTGTTGAAATTGTCCCTGTTGGTGGAAAAGCCGCATTCAAAGCGCGTTTATCTCCACGAGATATCGGCTTTGTGAGCGTTGGTCAGTCAACCCGTATCAAGGTAGATGCCTTTGACTACAGCCGATTTGGTGCATTGAAGGGGTTAGTTGAAAGTATCTCGCCGACGACGAGCCAAAGTGAAAGAGGAGAGATTTTCTACGAGGTGATAGTGTCGGTAGACAAGCCGTATTTTAGAGATAACCCAGAACAGTTTGTTATTTTACCGGGGATGACCGGTGAAGTTGACATTACCACGGGTGAGAAATCGGTTTTTCAGTACCTATGGAAACCGATTTATACCAACGTCAGCGTGGCGTTTGGTGAGCGTTAGTTTCTTTTTATAACTTCATTTAAAATAATCACACATAAAAAAGGAACGCGATCTAGCGTTCCTTTTTTGGGTTTACATTTATACCCAAGCCACTAAATAACTGTTCAACTTGCTTGTTAAAAGAAGCTATTTCAGCGCTGAATATTTCGTAAAGGGAGTAATCTTTACATCAATGTTCGCCTTTAACTCACTCCTTTTTCATACCCAATGTTTAATCACTTTATTAGTGGAAATGGTATTAATTATTGGGATCAATATCTGCTAGATTATCGACTTGCTGATGCTGATCATCATGTTGGTTGTCGTGACCATTATCATGTTGATGACTTTCATCTGTAACTGCATCAGAAACATCAATATGTATACCATGTTCATCAACGAGTGACGCTTGCTCGCTTTGCGCCCAAACAAGATCCATATCAGCGGGTTGATGTTGCTGCTCATTTTCTATTGCGTGATGTGTTGGTGTTATACCAAGTGCATCAAGGTAAGCATTTGCGCCAGTCATTGAGGTATCATTCTCATGACCACTTTGTATTGCGTCGGCACTGTTCAATTGGTTAAATTTATCGTCATTCGTGATGGCGATATCTACCTCAACGCTAAACTCCTCACTGTTAACTTGCTCAAAATCAGGAGTGTCATGTTGGATAGGAGAATCAGGTACTAAGTTAGTAGTTGCACCTGTATGGGCCACACCACCGTGGGCATCCTTAACGTCATAGATAAAATGCACATCGCCGTTATAGTCTTTTTCTGGCGTAAAGGTGAAGGTGCCATCTTGGTTGTCTCGAATGGAGCCATGGTTAGCAATAAGGTTGGCGACGGTAAGCTGACCTTGGTCGTTATTATCAATATCGGTTGCGTGCGCCAGCAAATCAGCCGCAGTAATGGTTTGAACAGAGTCTTCCTTGCCTGAGTTTAACTGTACCTCACTTGATACTGTGGGGGCGTCATTAGTGCCGTGGATGGTAATGACGATATCGTGGGTGGTGCCATCTTTAGAGTGCACCGTTACGGTATCCGTTAAGGTTTCGCCTTTACCTAAGTGCTGGATTTCAGGTTTGCGGTTATCTATGTAGTAATTCCAGTTTCCTTTTGGGTCAATTGCCAATTGGCCACCCAGCGATGAAGAATATGGCCGCCACTCTGGGTGCATTGCTGCAGAGATAAGGGTTTTAAAATCAAAGCCTGATTCATCCTTGTCGGGGTCAATAGCAGATAATGAGCCTTGAGCCTCCAATTTATAGGCGTAGTTTCCTTGCACGCTGGCATGAGGGTTTAGGTCTTCAGTAACACTGCCAATATCAATGCCTGCAATAACAGCATTATCTTGTACCGCCGCTAAAGTGGTACTGGCGCCAGTGTGTGTCATATCACCGTGGGCATCCTTAACGTCATAGCTAAAATGCACATCGCCGTTATAGTCTTTTTCTGGGGTAAAAGTGAACGTGCCATCGGTATTTAACGCAATAGCGCCATGATCAGCCTGTAGGTTTTCAATGGATAATTTGCCAATGTCGTTGTCATCAACATCGCTAGTATTAGCAAGTAGCTGTGACGTGGTAAGGACAATTTTGTTATCTTCCAAGCCATTCGCTAAACGTACTTCAGCTGATGCAACTGGCGCATCATTGGTGCCATGAACGGTCACTGTGATATCTTTTTTAGCACTGCCATCGATAGATTCAACGGTAAAGGTTTGCTGGAAGCTTTCCCCTGCGCCTAAATGTTGGACTTTATCATTGTCAATATCGTATGACCAATGGCCCTGTGCGTTGATATTGAACCGACCACCTTCGGCGGTGGTGATGGTTTGTGCAATAAAACCGGCTTGGTCATGATCCGGGTCAATGACGTGTAACGTGCCACCACTGCTGAGCTGATTGGTGGTATTGCCAAAGGAAGTGTGATCTTCATAAACATGATTATTGAGGCTGGAGTAGGGCGTTACTTCAATTTTTGCTTGGTTATCTTCGCCTGTCACTTTCACCATAATGGTGAGCTTCTGACCATCACTGGTTTCGACTTCGTAGGGGAACTCCTTCGACTCGCCAGCATGTAGGCTACCAATGAGCTCATCCGCATGACGATTGGTACCAGCATCTAATTTGAATTGATAAGAGCCATTAGGCCAAACATCAAGGTAACCAGGTGCAAAACCTTGACCTAAATATTTACCGCTAAAAACAAACTGAGTGTTATCACCACTATCAGGGTCAATCAGCTGAAGCTGGCCTCTATAGGATTTAAATTCGCTATCCAGCGCTTGTGTTTCAGTGAGCTGGATGACATTAGAAACCAGTGTGGCTTTATCATCTGTCCCGGCAATCGTAAGCGTGGCGGTTTGTTGCGTACTTCCACCATGGCCATCTTCTACTTGATAAGTGATAGCGATTTGTTGCGACTGACCATTTGCCAAATGGTTAAATTCGGGATTGGTGGCATCAACAATTAATGTATGACCATCAGTATCTAATGTAATGCCTGCGGGGATTTTCCCTGCCTGAGGTTGACCATCGATGGCATATTCAAGGTGGCTGACGCTTAAAGCATCGCCGTCTTTATCTGTGGCACCTACTAGCAGATTGAGGGTGTGATGATTATCGGCCCCCTCACTGACACTGTCTGTTAAAGGTGTCACATCAGGGGTGTCGTTAACCGCCGCCAAGTTGGTGGTTGCGCCGGTGTGTGTCATACCACCGTGGGCATCCTTAACGTCATAGCTGAAGTGTACATCGCCGTTATAGTCTTTCTCTGGGGTAAAGGTAAAGGTGCCATCTTGGTTGTCTCGAATGGAGCCATGGTTGGCAATAAGGTTGGCGACGGTAAGCTGACCTTGGTCGTTATTATCAATATCGGTTGCATGCGCCAGCAAATCAGCCGCAGTAATGGTTTGAACAGAGTCTTCCTTGCCTGAGTTTAACTGTACCTCACTTGATACTGTCGGGGCGTCATTAGTGCCGTGGATGGTAATGACTATATCGTGGGTGGTGCCATCTTTAGAATGCACCGTCACGGTATCCGTTAAGGTTTCGCCTTTACCTAAGTGCTGGATTTCAGGTTTGCGGTTATCTATGTAGTAATTCCAGTTTCCTTTTGGGTCAATTTCCAATTGGCCACCCAGCGATGAAGAATATGGCCGCCACTCTGGGTGCATTGCTGCAGAGATAAGGGTTTTAAAATCAAAGCCTGATTCATCCTTGTCGGGGTCGATAGCAGTTAATGAGCCTTGAGTCTCCAATTTATAGGCGTAGTTTCCTTGCACGCTGGCATGAGGGTTTAGGTCTTCAGTAACACTGCCAGTATCAATGCCTGCAATAACAGCATTATCCTGTACCGCCGCTAAAGTGGTACTGGCGCCAGTATGAGTCATACCACCGTGGGCATCCTTAACGTCATAGCTGAAGTGTACATCGCCGTTATAGTCTTTCTCTGGGGTAAAGGTAAAGGTGCCATCGGCATTGTTTAGAATGGAACCATGGTCGACATGGAGGTTTTCAATGGTTAGTTTACCGGCGTCATTGGCATCGACATCGACGGTATTCGCTAATAGTTGCGCAGTAGTTAAGGTTTGGCGTGTATCTTCACAGCCACTTTGTAGTACGACCTCCGATGAACAGTAAGGTCTGTCGTTACTGCCGTGAATGGTGATGACAATATCGTGTGTTGTGCCATCTTTTGAATGGACAGTAATCGTATCGGTTAAGCTTTGTCCTTCACCAAGCTGGTCAATTGCAGTGCCACGCGTTGTGGGTCTGGCACCTATACCTGATAGATGCCCAGCATCGGCATGGTAATGCCAGGTGCCGTCGGTGAGTAAGATGAGGTCGCCATAGGTGCCGTGATAGTCATAACCATTGCTGCCTTGGCGTTCAAATCCTGACTCGCCTACATCGGGGTCTGTGATGGTTAGCTTGCCATCAGCATAGAGTGTTGTATTGCCAAGTGTGGCTATGCCTGGTTGAGCATAGTCAGGTGACATGTCGACACCCGCGCTGTTTTCGGTTATTGAACCAGTATCCACTCCACCAATGGTGGCCGCATCTCCAGTACCAGTAATCGTGACTGTGACTTGATGTGCTGTCCCATCGGCAGAATGAACAGTAATGATATCTGTCGCAGTAGAGCCTTGGGCAAGTCTTTGAACTGCAGGGTTACTGTTGTCGAGAGCGTACGCCCACGCACCATCTTTGGTGATAGTTAACGTACCCAAATGACCATTAATTTGTGAGGCTTGAAAATGATTCTCTCCAAGATCTGAGTCATTGACGGTAAGTTGACCTTGGATTTGTGTCGTTACATCTTCTGTTACCACGCCTGTATCGATACCCGTTACAACGGCATTATCATCGTTGCCACCAATGGTCATATCGAGTGTTTGCGGGGTACCATCTTGAGTGTGAATGACGAAACTTTCGTGCAGCGAAGTGGCAGAAGTTAACGCTTGAATATTAGAGAGAGAATTATCTACGTGATATTGCCAGTGTCCATCAGCGTCTATGGATAGTGAACCATATTTACCTGCGAGCACTTCGGGTTTCATCGAACTTTCATTTTGGTCAGGGTCAATGACATCAATTTTGCCGTTCGCATGTAGCAAACCGTGTGAATCAACTTTGTGATCTTCCATTACCACACCTGTTAAATCCCCAGAAATGGTCGGCGTGTCTTGCTTACCTGACACTGGGATCTGAACAACAATCTTAGAACCGTCAGATAGGTTTAAAACAAAATGGTCTGTGCCATGTTTGTTCTGATTTAGCAGAATATATTGAGGAGAGTTAGGGTTCATGACAAATGTGTATTGACCATTTGCATCAACATGGAGTTCTCCGTACGCACCTTTTATTACCTCTGACACAAAGGTGACTGGCGAAGCGGGAGTTGTCGGAGGCGTATTATTTGAATGAATGGGCTGGCCGTTACTTCCTAAGGAGATAGTTGGCATCGATACCGAAGGAATGTAATGGACTTGTGGGTGAGAAAACGCCGACAAATGATGAGAAGGGACCAAGTGAGAGTTCGAACCATGGGGAGCATGACTTACACTTAAGGTTGAGCCTACGTAGTTTTCACTCGTTGGAGAGTCTTGATGAGTAACCGCCGATGAGTTTGCTTTACCATGGTCATCGGTGACGTCTTTTTCTGCCACGCTATTTTCCGTTGCTCGATTTGCCTCATCGCTATAATTGTCTACACCCTCGGCAGATGCGTGTTTAGCCAATGACGGCAATATCATAATGAGTGATTGAAAAAGAGGGATATTAACCTTTAAATGCGAATGCAGTCTGAGCTTCTTTTTTTGTGTTGCTTTCTTTTGTTCTAGCTCGTTACTTTTCTTATTTTTGATTTCTGTATTTTTCTTGTTTGTTTCAATGTTTTTTTTGTTAGCCATTTTTCTCATCCGTGAATCGTGGTTGCACTATTTTAAGTAAAATACACAGATAGAGATTTTTCTAGCTAATTAAATAATTTTTAAAGAAAAAACCGGAAATTGAGATATACCCGTGATCATTGAAGATGCTTGATTTTCAATAGAATCAGGATCATGCTACGAACCATGAAAATCACACTGACTCCTCAGCAGAAACTGCAACTCGAACAAATGCACGACATTGAACGTGATAGTCGAGTTTGCGACTGTATTAAGGCTGTTTTGCTGGCTTCAGAAGGCTGGAGTCAGACTATGATTTCACAACCTCTTCGTATTCATGAATCGACCGTTGCACGTCACCTCAGTGATTAACCTGAACTCGGGATAAAAATAGGCAGGAACTAAAAGCTGGTTCCTTTGCGATGATTTCCTTTTTAGTCGAAAGATCTGATCGCAGAACCAGCTTTTAGTTTGAATTGATAAACTTAGCCTTTTACATCAAAGCTGATTTTTTCGGCACCGGTAAAGACTTGAAAACGTAGCCCCTTAGCACGAGCTATAGTGGTAATACCAAATTGCTTGGCTAAATCCAACCCCATTTGCGTCACACCAGAACGAGACAATAATACAGGAATACCCATTTGCGCGACTTTTATCACCATTTCAGATGTTAGCCGCCCCGTGGTGTAGAAAATTTTATCCTCACCACTTTGTTGATTCAGCCACATTTCGCCAGCTAACGTATCAACCGCATTATGACGACCAACATCTTCAACAAAGGAAAGCACCTTGTCACTTTGACAAATGGCACAACCATGGACGGCACCCGCTTTTTTATAAGTGTCGTTATAGTGGGTAAGAGCCTCTAAGGCCGAGTAAATATCTGACTGTTTAAGTGGGGTTTGTGGCACTTGGTAGTTTTCAAGTTGCTTCATCACGTTGCCATACATCGTGCCTTGTCCACAGCCAGAGGTGACGGTTTTTTTCTTTAACGCTTTATCCAAATGATCAATATTTTCTTTAGTAATCACCGCGGCCGAATGAGTTTGCCAATCAATAATAATCGACTCAAGCGCGGTAGGATCAGATATAAAGCTTTGGTTTTTCAAGTAACCAAGCACCAATGATTCAGGACGAGATCCTAACGTCATCAAGGTCACAATTTCTTTCCAATTTAACATCACGGTTAATGGCCGTTCACAGGCAATTTGCTGAGTCAGTTTTTCACCGTATTCATCAAACACTTCTACTTCTATGGTTTGTAAAGGGTTATCGCTAGTTTTAATTATGGTTGGCTTACCCACTGTGTGATCCTATTTGTTGGAGTGAATGATCAAATCTCTGACTGCGTTTTGGCAAGCAATTATTATTCCACTGTTTAATGAAAATAAGGCCACTAAAAATTGGATAAAGTCTAATCTTTAATACAGTTGTGAAGAAGACAAGTACGTTATGCTGAATAGGTGGCGTAATTTTTGCTGTTACGTGTTTAATTAATAACTTAAGTAGGTGAAACATGTCTACATCTTCATCAGAACTTCTAGGCGCAGGAAAGAGTGATTTCTTATGGCCAATCGAATGCGACCTCATTGCACATGACATTACCGCTGGTATGTGGGTGACGAAACAATGGCAGCTTGTAGGGTTCAATCTCCAACCGACCGCGGTATCTTCTACAATTTCACTCTTGGAACTCTACCGAGATGAAAGGAGTGACTACCGTTTTAATTTAAGCTCTCAGCAACCCAAGCTATTTCTCGTTTTAGAAAATATTGACACCGACCAAGAGCCGAAAATAGTCAAACTAACCGCTTCACAAAACGTCGCTTCACGCTATATGGATGGCGACTATCTGGTACTGTCCAACGATATGCCACTTGCAGTACAAGCATGGATGGAAGCTTTTATTGGGCGTCATGGTGAGCTATTAGAACAGCGTCGTAAAAAACGTAAAGGAGCAGGGCGTGCCAACGGAAACTAAAGGATTTTTATCAAGATGGTCACAGCGAAAATTGTCTGAGGCCGAACCTGAATCTGAAATTGAGCTCAGTGGGGAAGAGTCGATTGCTCTCAGCATAACTCAAGAAGAGGAAGCAGCTTCGTCAGACAACGAAAACTGCATCGCTACACTATTGACCTCTACAGCAGAGGCCAGTGTTAAGAAAGCGGCATTGCGTCAATTGTTTTTAAATGGCGATTTTAGTGAAATCGATATGTTGGATGATTACAACCAAGACTTTAATCAAGTCAGCAACCTGTCGACAGAGGTCGTTGCAAAACTTCGCGACTGGATGAATGAAGAAAACGAGGAAACCAACGACGAGAACATCGCTGATGCAGAAAATGCAGCTGAAGGGAATGAAATTATAGTAGAAAACGCTCAACAGATGACAGAGACAAAAAATACCACATAAAGTATCGGTACATTTTGACTTACTCACCATGAGTCATTACCGAGACAAAATGTCGCACTTTATGTGTGGGTTTACTATCACAATGCTCTATTTTTATTAATTCTTTGATAAATAAGTAAATTAGTTATGGAATGGTATTTGCTACGTTCATATTAATCGAACATTAGTGTTCTAAATGGAACTGAGCAATGCTAAAACAATTCTTACAGCAAGCGACATCAAAAAATGGTAACGCCCGTGCGTATGCCATTGAGCATACGGTTGAACTCACCAATTTGATCCCACCGACCGTAAGTTATGAAAGTGGCGGTCATACTCTCATTCTAGGCCCTACAGCCATCATCATTCGTACCGCAGAGCAACTGTCGAGTATGACCTCACTGACACTTCTTTCTATAGATGGTGAACCAGGAACACATCCTAACCTTTATTTTGCCGACACGGTTGAAGTGTCGGGTTTTCTCGGTGCATTTCAAGTTAATGTCGAAAATCGTGGTGCAAGTCAGAATCTTGCTAAAGTGGCGATTGCGCTCGACTGTTTTGATATTGTTCTCGACTTGTCTTTGAACGGTTTTATGACAGAAGAAGTGCCTGTTCCCGGTTATTATCCGGTTGGTCGTGGTTATCCAACCTTGGCAGATGCGCTTAGTGAAATTCCAACGCTAATGGGCACCTTTGATAAACCAAAATATTTTCGCCTCGATACTGAGCTTTGCGCCCATAGTTCACGTGGTGTAAAAGGGTGCGAGCGATGTGTTGATGCTTGTCCAGCAGGAGCCTTGACCAGTGAGGGTAATGATAAAACCGGGCACCATATCCAAATTAATCCTTACCTTTGTCAAGGTATAGGAACTTGTGCGACATCGTGTCCAACAGAAGCTATTCATTATGCATTACCAAATCCAACTGATACGCAAAAGTTTGTAGAACGACTTTTAGCTAACTATGAGTCAGCTGGCGGCGTCAACCCAATTGTATTGATCTGCAGTTCACGCCATGAAAGCTACAACCTAATGGCACTACAAGCCTTACCAGATAACGTCATTCCCGTTATCGTTGAAGAACTTCCATCTGTGGGTATTGATACTTGGTTTGCTGCGCTTGTTAATGGCGCAAGCCAAGTGCTGTTTGCTGCTAGCCGTCACATGCCTGAAACCATTATTCGTATTCTTAATCAAGAAGTGGAAATGGCTCAAATTCTGCTTACACAACTTGGTATTGCCAAAGAGAGCGTTGATATTCTTTATTTAGAAACACTGCGTGAAGGGCCTCCAACATTAATGGACATGTCTTTTGATCTCGCTTTAGGGGATTTAGAAGGTAATAAACGCCAACGGCTATTTACCGCAATTGACGCCTTAGCGACATCTCGTATTCCTGAAGATAACATCGTGGCACTACCCAGTACTGCACCTTATGGGAAAGTAAGCTGCAACACTCAAGATTGCACACTTTGCATGAGTTGTGTGGCGGTTTGTCCAACCCGCGCACTGCATCATTCGGGGGATTCGCCAACCCTTAATTTTATTGAACAAGACTGTATTCAATGTGGTTTGTGTGCCAAAGCTTGTCCAGAACAAGCGTTATCACTAACGCCACAAATGAACTGGGATAAAGCGTCTCGTCAACAAGTCCAAACGCTCCATGCCGAAAAACCTGCCGAATGTTTACGCTGCCATAAACCTTTTGCCCCGCAATCGATGATCACCATGCTACAAAATAAGTTACGTGGTCACTCTCAGTTCGCAGATGCTGCAGCACTTAACCGTATTGCGATGTGTGAGGACTGCCGAGTGGTCGATATTTTCGAAGGCATGGCAGAAGATCCACACCAACAGTTGAACTACTAAGGATAACTAACGTGGAACACAAAACAGACGACTTAACTCATTTAGGACAATCAGTACGTTTTGAGATTTATCTACTGCTTGCAATGCTGCTTAGACAAAAACCGAGCGCAGAGTTAATGGATTTTCTCACTCAGTTAGACATTGAAAATAACGATACTGATATGGCAAAAGCATGGATCGAGTTAAAGAGCTCAGCCAGTCATGCTGTTGATACCGATGATGAATTTCAAAATCTCTTTATTGGTATTGGCCGCGGAGAAGTCGTTCCATTCGCCTCTTGGCATCTGACTGGTTCCTTAATGGAAAAACCACTTGCACAACTAAGACAAACCCTACTTACACTTGGTTTTGAAAGAGCAGAGGGTGTGAAAGAGCCTGAAGATCATATCTCTGCAATTTGTGAAGTCATGAGCTATCTGTGCGAACAGCCAGAAGAATCGCAGAAAATGTTTTTTAATCAGCATATTGGGCCTTGGTTTAGCAAATTAGTTGAGCAAATAAGGCAAGCAAGTCATGCCAAGTTTTACCTCAGTGTGGCCAATTTAATGGACACCTTTTTAACTATTGAGCAGGTGAAATTCACCCAAGCTCCTGAAGGTGCGAAGACCGCCATCAAAATTGATGTGAAAAATTTAACAGACTCACTTCAGAGTCACTAATTTATATACCCAAACCACTTGGAGTTACAGGTAGAAAAGGTATAGCAAAAGAGATGCGTCGTTAGCATCCATAGATAGCCGGTTTAAAACAGGCAGAGGAAGCATTCAATGAAGAAAGATAAAGAAGTTGATAACAGCCGTCGAGATTTGCTCAAAGGGCTAAGTACCGCCGCTGTCGTTGGAGTCGTGGCATCAGGCACAGTCCAAGCCGCAACGGCTTCAGAAAACGTGGTTTCAAACAATGATGATGTAAAGAAAAAGGGTTACCACGAAACTCAACATATTCGTGATTATTACGACACACTGTAGGAGCAACTGACAATGAAATTATCCAAACGCTCCGATAGCGTAATGAAAGAACATGACAAACTAGGCATTAGTCGTCGTGCTTTTATGAAAAATAGCTCATTAGCGGCTGGTGGTGCAGTTGCAGGCGCGGCTTTATTTACTCCCGGCATGATGAAAAAAGCACAAGCTAAAAGTGTTGATCCTACGGTAAAAACTGAAGTGAAGCGCACTATTTGCTCTCATTGCTCGGTGGGCTGCGGTATTTATGCCGAAGTACAAAATGGTGTCTGGACAGGTCAAGAACCTGCATTTGATCACCCATTTAATGCTGGTGGGCATTGTGCTAAAGGCGCTGCACTGCGTGAACATGGCCATGGAGAAAGACGCTTAAAATACCCAATGAAACTTGAAAACGGCAAATGGAAAAAACTGTCGTGGGATCAAGCAATAGAAGAAATTGGTAACAAAGTTTTAGACATTCGCAAAGAATCTGGCCCGGACTCCGTCTATTGGTTAGGCAGCGCGAAACACAGCAATGAGCAAGCTTACTTGTACCGCAAAATGGCTTCATTATGGGGTACCAATAACGTCGATCACCAAGCTCGTATTTGCCACTCAACAACAGTTGCTGGCGTTGCAAATACATGGGGCTACGGCGCCATGACAAACTCATTCAATGACATGCATAACTGTAAATCGATGCTGTTCATTGGCTCAAACCCAGCAGAAGCGCACCCGGTTGCAATGCAGCATATCTTGATCGCCAAAGAGAAAAACAGCTGTAAAATCGTGGTCGCGGATCCTCGTCGTACACGTACAGCAGCAAAGGCGGATCATTTCGTATCACTACGTCCTGGTAGTGATGTTGCCTTTATTTGGGGCGTGTTATGGCACGTATTCCAAAACCAATGGGAAGATAAAGAATTCATTCGTCAACGCGTATTTGGTATGGATGAAATTCGTGATGAAGTCGCGAAATGGACACCAGTCGAAGTCGAGCGTGTAACAGGTGTTAGTGAAGAAGAAGTCTACCAAACTGCAAAAATACTCTCTGAAAATCGCCCAGGATGCATTGTTTGGTGTATGGGAGGCACGCAGCACACCACAGGTAACAACAACACTCGCGCTTACTGCGTCTTGGAGTTAGCTTTAGGTAATATTGGTAAATCTGGCGGCGGTGCAAACATTTTTCGTGGTCACGACAACGTACAAGGTGCAACTGATTTAGGTGTGCTATCTGATACCTTACCTGGCTATTATGGCCTATCTGAAGGCGCATGGCGTCACTGGGCAAAAGTGTGGGACCTTGATTTCGAATGGATAAAAGATCGATTCGACAGTGGTACTTACGGCGGTGCGACACCAATGAATACCTTTGGTATTCCGGTTTCTCGCTGGATCGATGGCGTGTTAGAGAACAAAGATAACATTCAGCAACGTGAAAACATTCGCGCTATGTTCTATTGGGGTCATGCGGTTAACTCGCAAACCCGCGGTGTTGAAATGAAAAAAGCGATGCAAAAACTGGATATGATGGTGATTGTTGACCCGTATCCAACCGTTGCCGCTATTATGAACGATCGCACTGATGGTATTTACCTTCTACCCGCGACCACTCAATTTGAAACCTACGGCAGTGTCACGGCTTCTAACCGTTCGATTCAATGGCGTGATCAAGTTATTGAACCTCTTTTTGAGTCAAAGCCTGATCATGAAATTATGTACTTGATGAGTAAAAAGCTCGGTATCTCCGAGCAATTATTCAAAAACATCCGTGTTGAAAACAATCAGCCTGTTATTGAAGACATCACTCGTGAATTCAATAAAGGAATGTGGACTATCGGTTATACCGGCCAAAGTCCTGAGCGTTTGAAAGCACACCAACAAAACTGGCATACCTTCCATAAGACGACATTAGAAGCAGAAGGTGGGCCTGCTAATGGTGAAACTTATGGTTTACCTTGGCCATGCTGGGGAACGCCTGAAATGAAACACCCTGGCACACATATCCTTTACGACACGTCTAAACCAGTAGCTGAAGGTGGCGGTAACTTCAGAACACGTTTTGGCGTGGAATTTGAGGGTAAAAGTTTATTAGCCGTCGATAGCTATTCTAAAGGCTGTGAAATTGAAGATGGTTACCCTGAGTTTACTGATAAGCTTCTAAAACAATTAGGGTGGTGGGGTGACTTAACCGCACAAGAACAAGCTGCGGCAGAAGGCAAAAACTGGAAGACTGACTTGTCGGGTGGCATCCAACGTGTGGCGATCAAACATGGCTGTATTCCATTTGGTAATGCAAAAGCTCGCGCCATTGTATGGACATTCCCAGACCGTGTACCTTTGCACCGGGAGCCACTGTATACCCCTCGTCGTGATTTAATTGCTGATTACCCAACATGGGATGACAAAGACGCAATTTTCCGTATGCCGACCTTGTATAAATCAATACAGCAGCAAGATAAATCTAACGAGTATCCGATCATCCTAACATCAGGCCGTTTGGTTGAATACGAAGGTGGGGGTGAAGAAACACGTTCAAATCCATGGCTTGCCGAGCTACAACAAGAAATGTTTGTTGAGGTCAACCCAAAAGATGCCAACGATTTAGGCTTTAAAGATGGAGAAATGGTTTGGGTTGAAGGGGCTGAGAAAGGCAGAATTCACGTCAAAGCCATGGTAACTCGTCGTGTCAAACCAGGCATGGCATTCATTCCATTCCACTTTGGCGGTAAGTTCCAAGGTGAAGACCTACGCCATAAATACCCTGAAGGCACCGACCCATATGTGATCGGTGAGTCAGCAAACATTGCCACAACCTATGGCTACGACCCTGTAACACAAATGCAGGAAACCAAAGTCACTCTCTGTAACATTCGCAAAGCGTAAGGAGCTTACAAATGGCTAGAATGAAATTCCTTTGTGACACCAAGCGCTGCATAGAATGTAACGGCTGTGTCACTGCATGTAAAAATGAAAATGATGATGCACTGGAGTGGGGTATTCAACGCCGCCGCGTTGTAACACTAAACGATGGTGAACCAGGAGAAAACTCGATCTCAGTGGCTTGCATGCATTGTACCGACGCACCATGCATGGCAGTTTGCCCAGCAGACTGCTTTGAGCACACTGAGGATGGAATTGTGCTCCACAATAAAGACCTGTGTATTGGCTGCGGCTACTGTTTGTTCGCCTGTCCGTTTGGCGCGCCTCAATTTCCTAAGCAATCGGCTTTTGGTGAACGCGGGAAAATGGATAAATGCACATTCTGTGCTGGTGGGCCAAATACCGAGCCTGGTTCAGAGGAAGAGCGTAAAAAATATGGTGCAAACCGTATTGCTGAAGGCAAATTACCGATGTGCGCATCATTGTGTTCAACAAAAGCTTTGATTGCTGGTGACGCAGAAAAAGTCTCTGATATCTTTCGACAACGTGTCGTAGAACGCGGAGCAAAAGGCGCTGGTTGGACAAACGGTGAAGACCTTTCCTACGATGCTAGTAAAAGCTAAAGATGGAGAGGTGTATGTTACAACACATAAAACGTGCAACTCTCGCTATGCTGCCTGTATTGGCAGCACTAGTGATGCTATTTTCATCGCCTAGCTTTGCTAAAGATGAAACAGCTCCAGTAGTTGAAAGAGAAATGACACAATTAGCTGGTGCCGATTTTTGGCAACAAGTCAGACAAGGTGAGGTGGGTTACACCACATCGCAATCCCCAGAACATGGCATGTTGATCAGCGCCCCTGGGGAGGCATGGTTTTTACTTAAAGAAAAATGGATGTCTCCTGCGGGCGCTATCGCCATTTTCGGTAGTATTACCATGGTCATTTTGGCATACGTATTGGTTGGACCATTGATGCTTAGTGCTCCGCGCACAGGCAAGAAAATCAAACGCTGGTCTCGATGGGACAGAGCATTACATTGGAGCATGGCGTTCACCTTTTTGACTCTTGCATTTAGTGGCTTAATGCTGGTTTATGGTAAACACTTTTTAAAACCGTATGTGCCAACTGAACTATGGGGATGGGTAATATTCATTGCCAAACAATACCACAACTATATGGGACCTCTATTTTTCATCCTGCTGATATGCATGTTATTGAAATGGTGGCGTAAGTCATTATTCAATATGGTAGATATCAAATGGTTTATGAAATTTGGAGGGATGGTTGGCAAGTATAAAGGAAGTCACCCTTCTGCAGAATTTTCTAATGGTGCTGAAAAGGTCATTTACTGGTTATTGATTGTCTTTGGCACAGTGGCAGCAATCAGTGGCTTGGTATTGGATTTTCCGATCTTCGGACAAACTCGACGTGACATGGAATTTTCAAACCTCATTCACATGTTCTCAGCGCTTATTTTAATCTGTGGCTTCATCTTCCATATCTATATTGGTTTATTTGGAATGGAAGGGGCATTAGAAGGTATGGTTACGGGTGAAGTCGACGAAACCTGGGCTAAGGAACACCATGACCTCTGGTATGCTGAAATGCAAAATGCAAAACATGAAGGAAGGGTAAGCAGTGATGAGCCAGTGAAAGGGGAAAAAGCCCATGAACAATAACGTTATGAGTAATAACCGAAAAAGCATATGGTTTGTCTATATTGCAAGTTTACTCACGCCTTTTACTTGTTTAATTTCAGGGGTGATTGCCATTATTTATGCAGGATATCGGCTTGATAAAAATCAAGATGGTGAGGTTGCTAATTCCCATTATTACGGTCTTATTCGTAGCTTCTTTTTGTACCTGACATTCTTTGTTGTACTGCTAGTCACTGTTGCCACTTCAAATGGTATCTTGGTTGGGCTCAATGACTATTGGTATAAAAGCTCATGGATTGACACGGTAAGTTATGTGATCCCTATCATCGGTGCCATTTTTGCTCTACTAGCCATCCTAGTTTGGCTTGCTAGAATAGTAAAAGGTATGCAGCAATTGAGGAATAACCAGCCTCATCAGCCCTCTAAAGGGCCCAATCTATAATCTATAAGCCCAGCTTCATACTGGGCTTTTTTACGCCATATATTAGTGCGCATCAAAAAGGGGCGTACGATCCAATCCGGTGCAACAGATGAGGTATATCATCCATTTCGACAATAAGCCTAATTGATATGTATAACTAATAATTTAATATTATTCATTAGGTTAGCTTGCATTTTATTTTTATTGATTCATCTATCTATTTTCGGAACAAATCTTGCTGAAACGCTAGCTAATACAAGCATTTCCCCGATTTGGTGAAGTGATAATCAAGTAGCACAGGATTGGTGCGCAACATTGATGGAGAATCACTCAGATGACTCAAACCGTAAGTCAGGTACAAGGTGCTGTGCAAGCCCTGACCCAAAGTTCAGATACCCTTTTTTTATTACTCGGTGCAATCATGGTGTTTTTAATGCACGCCGGATTCGCTTTTCTGGAAGTAGGAACCGTTCGTAAGAAAAACCAAGTGAATGCCTTGGTGAAGATTCTTGCTGATTTCGGGGTTTCAACCATCGCCTACTTTTTTATTGGCTATTGGGTGGCATACGGTGCGAACTTTTTTGCTGATGCGCAGACGCTTTCTCAAGGAAATGGTTATGAATTGGTTAAGTTTTTCTTCTTATTGACTTTTGCAGCAGCGATACCTGCGATTGTTTCTGGTGGTATTGCTGAAAGGGCGCGTTTCTATCCTATTCTCGTAGCAACTTTTTTTACTGTCGGCCTAGTTTATCCTTTCTTTGAAGGCATGATTTGGAATGGAAACTTTGGTGTCCAGAATTGGTTTGAAGTTCAATTTGGCGCTGGGTTTCATGATTTTGCAGGATCTGTCGTTGTACATGCTGTTGGCGGTTGGATTGCACTAGTTGCAGTCATATTTCTTGGCATGCGTAAAGGACGGATTCGCGCAGGAAAACACACCAATTTTGCCCCCTCAAATATTCCATTTTTAGCGTTAGGTGCATGGATTCTTTGTGTCGGTTGGTTTGGCTTTAACGTGATGTCAGCCCAAACACTTAATGGTATTAGTGGTCTCGTCGCCATGAACTCCTTACTTGCGATGACCGGTGGTATCTTAGCGGCATTGATTGCTGGTAAAAATGACCCAGGCTTTATCCATAATGGTCCTTTGGCTGGTTTAGTTGCCGTTTGTGCCGGCTCAGATTTGATGCATCCACTTGGTGCACTCGTGACTGGTGCTGTGGCTGGCGTACTGTTTGTCTGGTTATTTACTCAACTGCAGAATAAAACAAAAATCGACGATGTACTCGGCGTATGGCCCTTACACGGTGTATGTGGTGCTTGGGGGGGAATTGCTGCCGGTATTTTTGGGCAAACCGCTTTGGGAGGCCTTGGGGGCGTAAGTTTGACCGTACAGCTACTTGGAACACTACTAGGTATTATTGTCGCTGTTATTGGCGCGGCCATCGTTTATGGCACGCTAAACGCGGTGACAGGGTTACGCCTCTCAGAAGAAGATGAATTTAATGGTGCAGATTTAGCCATTCACAAAATCTCATCTCTTAACGAAGATTAATCATATCGAGCGAGGTGAAGGGTTACTTTCACTTCGCTTAAATCACAGAATTAGCCAAATTCATAGCCGTTTTATACTATGGTCTAATCCTCAAAACTACTGTTGTTATTGCATCAATGCTAAGCTAGCAAGAAAGTGAGCAATAAGGACATCGCATGAATTTCCCCTACAAAAATATTGTTATCCTCACTGGCGCTGGTATTTCAGCCGAATCAGGCATCAAAACTTTCCGAGCTCAAGACGGATTGTGGGAAAACCACCGAATTGAAGATGTTGCCACGCCAGAAGGTTTCGTACGCAACCCTGATCTTGTTCAAGACTTCTACAATCAACGACGTCGTAAACTCCAATCCGATGCTATCCAGCCGAACGCAGCACATATCGCTTTGGGTAAGCTAGAACAAGAGTCAGAAGGGAAGGTGACAATCATTACCCAAAACATTGATAATCTCCACGAACGAGGAGGCAGCACCAATGTGATTCATATGCATGGCGAACTGCTAAAAGCACGCTGCAGTGCTTCTAATCAAGTAATAGAGCATAAAGATGACATATTGACTGGCGAACTTTGTCATTGCTGCCAGTTCCCAGCGCAAATGCGACCACATATTGTCTGGTTTGGGGAAATGCCATTGCGTATGGGAGATATCTATTCGGAGCTAGAAGAGGCAGACCTCTTTATTTCTATTGGTACTTCTGGCGTTGTTTTTCCAGCCGCGGGTTTTGTACATGATGCAAGAATGCACGGAGCACATACCATTGAAATCAATCTAGAGCCAAGCGCAGTTGAAAGTGAATTCGAAGAAAAGCGTTATGGAAAAGCCAGCATCGAAGTGCCGCAACTGGTGGAAGAGTTATTGGCGCTAGAAATGCCAAAAAAGAAACACGCCTAAATTAGGGCGTGTTAATTGGTGCTATAACAGAAAAACGGCTTAATGCCGCTTTTCTGTTTGTTTAAATGGTATTTGAACTAATTGTTTACTTTTAACTTTTGGAAGTATTCATCATAAAGCACATTGGCTTCACCCACTTCATCTTGCCAACTACCGCTATCCATTACTGATTGGGGAGGGAAAATGTTTGGATCATTGGCAAACTCTTTTGGCAATAACTGATACGCGGTTTTAACTGGCGTTGGGTAACCAATTTCTAGAGCAATTTTCGCTGCATTTTCAGGGCGTAGTAAGAAGTCGATCATCTTATGAGCTGCTTCAACATTTTTGGCTCCAGAAGGGATTGCTAAACTATCCATCCAGAAAATTGCCCCTTTCTCTGGCCAGATAATATCAATTGATGCACCTTCTTGACGTGCCATGTAAGCCGAACCATTCCAAAGCATTCCTAATGAGACTTCACCAGCCAAATAAGGGTTAGCCGGAAAGTCGGAATTAAACACCAGTACGTTAGGAATAAGTTTCTTCAGCTCTTCGTAAGCCGCTTTAATTTCTTCTGGGTTAGTGGTATTGGTTGAATAACCTAATTTACTCAACGCAATGTGGAAGACTTCACGAGCGTCATCCATCATCATCAATTGACCTTCCCATTTCGCATCCCATAAGTCACCCCAATTTTTAATAGATGACTTATCTAGCATATCAGTATTAATACCAATACCGGTTGCACCCCAGATGTAAGGAATTGAATATTTATTATTTGGATCAAAAGACTTGTCTAGGTAATTAGGATCAAGGTCAGCAAAGTGTGCGAGTTTAGAATGGTCGATTTCCTGCAGCATCTCTTCTTTGCGCATTTTCGATACAAAATAAGTAGATGGAACGACAAGGTCGTAACCCGAACCTTGAGTTTTCAATTTAGCATACATGCTTTCATTGGATTCATAGGTTGAATAGATAACTTTAATACCGGTCTCTTTGGTAAAGTCTTCTAGTACGTCACGGGGGATATATTCAGACCAGTTATAAAAATAAAGTTCTTGGTCTGCAGCCATTGCAGGGGTAGTGAATAGAGTCGCTGCGCATAGTGCGCCTGCATACAATTTACTTTTCATTACGGTTCCATTTTAGTCGGTGCCAAAGCTAACTAGGCAAGAGTGCGTGATGCGAGAGCACAAAGTATATCATTTTAAACGAAAATAGGCAGCGAATGCTGCCTATTTCCTACTTTTTAACGAATTATTGGCCAGCTTTTAGCTTCATGAAGTACTCTTCATATTTTACAGTTTTGTCACCGACAGCCGCTTGCCACTCAACTCGATCTAAATCTTCTTGAGATGGGAACAGAGCAGGGCTGTCTTTGAATTTCTCATTAGAAGCTTTCACACCAGTTAAATAGCCAGTGTCACGAGAAATTTGCTCAGCGATTTCAGGACGAAGCAAAAAATCGATCATCTTATGTGCTGCTTCTACGTTTTTCGCACCAGAGCTGATGGCGAAGTTATCAACCCAACCAATACCACCGTCTTTAGGGAAAACTAGCTTAATGGGTAAACCTTCATTTTGCGCAGCAGCAGCAGAACCATTCCACAACATACCTAAGCCTACTTCACCAGAAAGATAAGGTGCAGCAGGGTTGTCGGAGTTAAAAACCAATACATTTGGCATTAACTTTTGTAGTTCAGCGTAAGCTTCATCGATTTGTTTTTCGTCTGTTGTGTTACCAGAATAACCTAACTTACGAAGTGCAATATGGAAAACTTCACGAGTATCGTCCATTAGCATCAACTGACTAGCTAGTTCCGGTTTCCAGAGATCCCCCCAACTTTGGAAGTCGTTAGGATCGTACATATCAGTATTAACGGCTAGGCCAGTGATAGCAACTACGTGTGGAATCGAATAATCGTTATTAGGATCATAGGGTTTATTTAGATAGTTGTTATCAAGGTTTTGGAAATTACTTAATTTCGATTTATCGATCTTTTGTAGCATGCCTTCATCGCGCATTTTTGACACGAAGTAGGTAGATGGAACCACAAGATCGTAACCTTCATTGTGTGTTTTTAGCTTTGCATACAAAGTTTCATTCGACTCATAAGTTGAATAAATCACTTTGATGCCGGTCTCTTTAGTAAACTGTTCTAAGAGGCTGCTATTGATGTACGGCCCCCAGTTCATGAAGACTAGTTCCTTGTTTTCGTCCGCTGTTACTGCTCCAGAGAACAAAGAAAGCGCACATGCACTACCAGCTAATAGAGTAGCCCATTTTTTCATTGACGTTAGCTCCAAACCAAACGTTACCTACGTTGTAGGCGTTAGATAGAAAAACAGAATGACTGACTGCCATTCTGCTTCGTGTAAAGTATTACAACTTGGCAATTCTACTGTACTTTTTCCTTGGCTATCAACTGTGATGCAATAACCAGTAGCAAAGAAACAACCAACATTACCGTAGCTAAAGCATTTACCTCCGGAGAAATGCCCACTTTAACCATTGAGTAAATCTTTAACGGTAGAATTTCATAAGTAGGGCCAGTCACAAACGAGCTAATGATCACATCATCTAAAGACAGTGTGAAACTCAACAACCAACCAGCAGCAACCGCAGGTTTAGCCAGTGGCAGGATAATTTTTTTCAAAATAACCCATTCACCAGCACCCAGATCTTTTGCCGCTTCTAGCATTTTCACATCAAACCCGTTGAGGCGGCTATAAACTGTCACCACAACAAAAGGTAAACAGAAAGTAATGTGGGCAATCAGCAGCGTAAAGAAACCTAACTGAGCACCTAATACTAAGAATAGTGCAAGTAGCGAAATTGCCATGACAATATCTGGGGACATCATCACAACAAACAACATGCCATTAACTGCACGCTTTCCCTTAAATTGGTAACGGAATAGGGCAACAGCCGTCAGGCTACCGATAATGGTTGCTGCGGTGGCTGAAAACACGGCAATATTGAGTGAATGCCAGGCGGCTTGAACCAAGCTGTCATTGGCAGCCAAAGCGTGGTACCACTTAGTGGTAAATCCACCCCATTTGATACCAAACTTATTTTCATTAAATGAGTTAACGATCAGCACAATGATTGGCAAATACAAAAATGCATATACCAAGCTCATAAAGCTAAATCTAATTGTTTTTGCCATTAGTCTAGCTCCACTTTCTTATTCAATAACTTACCAGCACGGTAGTAAGCATACAGCATCACCGCCATAGCAAGAGTGAGTGCAATACTGGTCGCAGCGCCAAATGGCCAATCGCGAGCATTAAGAACCTGACTCTTAATTACGTTACCGATCAATAAGTTTTTCGCTCCACCTAACAAGTCAGCAATGTAGAACATTCCTAATGCAGGCAGTAACACTAGTAAGCAACCGCCAATAATGCCAGGCATCGTCAGTGGCAAAACAACTTTTAGCAAAGTTTGAAGTTTATTGGCGCCAAGGTCGCGCGCTGCTTCTATATAAGTACCATCCAACTTTTCAATCGCTGAATAGAGCGGAAGAATCATAAAAGGAAGCAAGATATAAACTAAACCAATCATCACAGCGGTTTCGGTGTACATAATACGTAATGGTTTATCAATAATATCTAAACCAAGTAATGCTTGGTTTAAGATACCTTGTGTGCCTAAAACAATTTTTAATCCGTAAGTACGGATCAGTGAATTGGTCCAAAAGGGCACAATCACCAAGAACAGCATGATAGGACGCCATTTTGCAGGCATCTTGGCAACAATATAAGCAAACGGATAACCGATAACTAAGCACAGCAAGGTTGCCACAATGGCCATATAAAAAGAGTGCATTAGCACTTTGGCATACAGTGGATCTAGTAGACGCGTATAGTTATCCAGTGTGAATGTAAGCTCGATTAAATTCGCTTCATCACGAGTCAAAAAGCTAGTACCGATAATCATTAGGTTTGGGATCAATACAAACAGTACTAACCACCCAACAATCAGTGTGATAATAGCATTTTGAAGACTAAGCTTCTTGCTCATCATCGAGTACTACCTCCCAGCTTTCCACCCAAGTTATTGCAACTTTTTGACCAAGAGAATGATCAACATCAGGATCATCTTCGTTGAAAAATTCGCTTACAGTCACACGCATGCCTGATTCTAATTCAACGACAGATTCAAGAGTCATTCCTTTGTAGGTACGCTCTGTCACGTGGCCCACAATGCCTCTTTCTTCCGATTCTTTGATTTCTTCGATGCGAAGATCTTCAGGGCGCAACAATACTTGTAATTTGTGTCCGGGTTGTACATCTTGGTCGTGATACACCACGGATTCAACACCTTCGATATGGGCTCGAATGCGTTTCTCATCAATGCGCTCTAGCGTTTCAGCGTTAAATACGTTGATCTCGCCGATGAAGCGTGCCACGAATAGGTTTTTCGGCTCTTCATAAATCTCACGTGGAGAACCATCTTGTTCAATTTTCCCGTCACGCATAACAATGATGCGATCAGACATTGATAGTGCCTCTTCCTGATCGTGTGTTACGAAGATAAAGGTGATACCAAGCTGACGTTGCAGTTGTTTTAATTCCATCTGCATTTGCTTGCGTAATTTGTAGTCAAGTGCCGATAAAGACTCATCAAGTAGCAGCACTTTAGGCTTATTCACGACAGCTCGCGCAATCGCTATACGTTGTTGTTGACCACCAGAGAGTTGACTAGGTTTACGCTGTGCCATACTGTCTAGGCGAACCATACGTAGTGCTTCCATTACACGAGGTTCAATGTTTGCAGTAGGGACCTTTTGCATACGTAAGCCAAACGCAACATTTTCAAACACCGTCATATGCGGAAACAGAGCATAACTTTGGAATACCGTGTTAACGTGTCGCTGTTCAGCAGGAATTTGGGTGACATCTTGATTATCAAGAATGATATTTCCGTTATCAGCAGTTTCGAAACCTGCAATCATTCTTAATACTGTTGTTTTACCACAGCCAGAAGGTCCAAGTATCGTTAAAAATTCACCGTGATTAACATCAAGGTTTAACCCGCCGATGATTTCCTTACCATCGAAACTTTTACTAATACCAGAAAGACGAACTACTGGTTTTCCTACTGATTTTTTTGCGTTCAACGTCTGTTTTTCTCCCACCTTGTTCTTAGGGATGCCTATGATACGGCCTGCTGCCATATGCGCTTGAGGCGCGAATCATAATCATCAAAAGAGTGAATTCAAAGTTTTTTCTTATCTTGATACAGAAAAAGTTTTGTAGGTCTTAGCTAAGATTGCTTACCATAGTCATTCGACCATGATTAAACGCATCAAATTGATTAATTATCAACCAAATAACTCATAATGCAAGATCAGTTTCGAGTTCTGATTTTGGACTAAACTGCATTGCGGTATAATGAAACGAATTTTGTGACTCAATTCAGACAGCAGAATTATTATTGCTGTCTAGGACATTTTATGAATAACGATATCGAAAAAGATTTCAACCTAGGCGGAAGCGTAGAACGCGCTCTAAAAGGGGACTGTGATATTAAGGCTGGAGCAGTCCTTAAAGAAGCATGGGACTGCACAATTAAGCAATTTATCTCTTTTACACCAGCAATTGTCATTCTTCTGTTTGTACAGTTAGCTATCTTTTATATTGCATTAAAACTGCAATTAGGTGAGCCATCTATTATTTTAGATGCACTACAAAAACCTGATGGATTTACTCAAAGTATCGTTGAAGCTATTTTTGTAGCTAATTTTAGTTACGAAGTGGTCAGTGCGCCCATTTTTGCAGGCGTAAGCTTAATGGCAATGAGCCATGCGGCAGGGCTAAAAACGCAGCCTAGACATATTGCCAAAGGTTTGCAGTTTACCATTCCGGTTATTTTAGCGACACTATTTAGCTTGGTGCTACAAGGGATTGCTGGAATGATTTTTCCGCTACTTTCTCTTTACCTGTCATTGGCATTCAGTAACTCCATCTTGCTGATTTGTGAAAAGCGAGTGCCACCAATGCAATCATTGCTTTTATCATTGCGAGCGGTAAACAAAAAAATCGGACCTATCGCAATGATTTACCTTGTCGTTATGGTGATGTTCATTACTGCTGCTCTACTTTATGGCATCGGTTTCATTTTTGTATTGCCTTTCTTTTTCCATGCAAAAGGCATCATTTATCGCAATATGTTTGGCATCAAACTTAAAATAGCAGCGACAAATCAATCAGATAGTAACGACAACTCTCAGGTGTTCAATGCGTAAAATAATCTTATTAGCTACTTTCAGCCTCATTGCTGTAAGTTGTAGCGTATATTATGTACAACAAACCTCAACAGAGACGACGTATTACCATAATGTTCCTGAGTTACAAGATGCACATATTGTTGGTAAGGCTCCCAACTTTGCTGAAATAACTGATATCAATGAGAAAAAGCACACCTTCTTCTCATTTTTAAAACCCGGTGTTGCTTGGGAAAATAGACGAGTCCTACAAGAAAGAGAAACCCTTAACAATATTAAGGATAACTTCCTCGCGAATAAACTCTCTAATGACAATATAAAGCAAGCTAAAAAACTGGCAGAAAATTATGATTTGTCACTTAGTGAGCAAGGCGTAGATCAGAAATGGATAGACGACATGCTTCATCGTGTTGATGTGTTGCCTGAAGCATTGGTTCTGACTCAAGCGGCTAATGAATCAGCTTGGGGGACATCTCGCTTTGCTACAGAGGGGAACAACTATTTTGGTCAGTGGTGTTACAGTGATGGTTGTGGTCTTATTCCACTCAAACGTGGAGAAGGTATGACACATGAAGTCGCCAGCTTTAGCTCAGAACAAGAATCTATTCATCGCTATTTTATGAACGTGAATAGAAATGCCGCGTACTACGATTTACGTGAAATTCGTTACGGGCTTAGAGAAAACAATGCAAACCTACTTAGCGCTGACAGTGCCATGGAAATGGTCAATGGGTTACTTAAATACTCAGAACGAGGTGAAGCCTATGTTCAAGATCTTCAATCGATGATGCGCCATAACCAACAATTCTGGACAGAATAGATAATAACAATGAAAAAATCACCCTTAACTCTACTTACGACTTTGGTGTTTAGCGCTAGTGTTTCATTTCCGATTCAAGCACAAGAATATATGTTTACGTACTCTAAACTGTTTTCTCAGTTGAAGAACAACGTGAAAGATGATTATAAAGATGTCAAAGTCGGTTTCTTTTTCGTCAACGCGCAAACCAAAAAACTCTGCCCAATAGAAAAAGCGTGGATGGAAAAAGAAAAGCATTACGAGGAACTTAGTACCAGCATTAACCATGAGCTTTTATTGCCCTTAGATGACAATTTACGCCAAGCCAATCCTTTGATCTTTGTTGATACTCCACAGGATATGCGTTGTGATTTTTCAACTGTAGTAATGACTAAAAAGCCATTTGAAGGACAGGTAAGTTATGAGCAAGTGGCTACATTGCTCCCTCAAATGCAAAGCTTACTTGAAGAGCTCGGCGGGATGTTTGCCAGTTGGTTTACACCGGATGTATCAGGTGTAACACTTGAATTCGCTAATAATCTTGACTCAAATATTGTGCTGAGCAACGGTCAAACCATTGCGATAAAAAACGGTAAAGCTCAAGTAGCGGTAGAACAAATCGGTAATGGTGGCTACATGCAGCTACCAGAGCAAACCGTCCGAGTTTTGCCTTACCTTCCCAACGCTAAGAAGTAAAATCAATACAGGGCTGCTAATAAGCAGCCCTGTACGGCAACGTTCTATTCTTTAGTCGATTTCTCAGAGATTAGTCACATCGAGTTTTAAGTTTGGATCAAACTCCATGACTCGGTCTTCGTCATTAATTACAGGAATTGGCATTTCTTCTTTATCAAAACCAATATCACCACCATTGATAACACCCGAATCTCGATTTATCGATTTAAAATCAAACAAGTTGTAATCGGCTAGGTGACTTGGCACGACATTTTGCATCGCACTAAACATGGTTTCAATACGCCCAGGAAACTGTTTGTCCCAACCATTCAATACTTGCTTGATGTTTTGACGCTGCATGTTTGGTTGAGAACCACATAAATTACAAGGGATGATTGGGTAATCACGCATTGCAGCATATTTGATGATGTCTTTCTCTCGACAGTAGGCAAGCGGACGAATCACCACATGCTCACCGTTGTCTGACACTAGCTTTGGTGGCATGCCTTTGATCTTACCGCCGTAAAACATATTCAAAAACAGAGTTTCAAGAATATCATCACGATGATGGCCTAGAGCTATCTTGGTTGCGCCAATTTCTTTAGCGGTGCGATACAAAATTCCACGACGCAAACGAGAACAAAGCGAACATGTCGTTTTTCCCTCTGGTATTTTATCTTGAACGATCGAATAGGTATCTTCTTCAACAATTTTGTACTCAACACCGAGTTTGTCTAAGTATTCAGGCAAAATATGTTCTGGAAATCCTGGCTGTTTTTGATCCAAGTTCACAGCAACAAGTTCAAAGGAGACAGGAGCACTTTTTTGAAGACTCATCAGAATCTCAAGCATGGTAAAGCTATCTTTTCCTCCAGAGAGACATACCATGATGCGGTCACCATCTTCGATCATATTGAAATCAGCAATTGCCTGACCAGTATTACGACGAATACGCTTCTGAAGTTTATTGAAATTGTATTGTTGAGCCTTAGTGCGCTCTTGAGTTTGCTCTGTCATCAGCTTGTTGTCTTTTAATCTTCAAAACAAAATGAAGTGCGTATGATACGGATAAATAGCTCAGATGCTAGTTCTAACAAACAGAGAATGTAAAAAATCCCCTTTATCTTAGCAAAGGGGATCAGATAGTTGATGATTAATGAGACTAAATTGCAGTTTTAGGATCTAATGGGCTGACATAACCGTTAGGTTTTAGCGCTAAAACATCACAATTGATTTTATCTATCACTTGCTCAGCGGTGTTGCCAATAAACACCGCTGACAAACCGGTACGTCCAGTGGTTCCTAGAATAACCATCGCTGCATTCAATTTTTCTGCTGACTGAGGGATGACATCTTCGGGTAAGCCTTGTTCAACCAGCGTTTGGGATTCATCAATACCGTGTTTTTGTCTCAACGCTTTCATCGATGTTAAGTGATGCCCACGAACGGCATCGCTGTAAGTTGTTGGGTCAAACTCTGGTAATTCAATAGTAATATTAGCTGGAGTGACTGGGTATGAATTGACAAGGTAAGGTGTCGCACCCAGACGAGCGGTCAAACTTTTAAGTTGTTCGACCATGCAGTCATTCAGACCTAAATGGGTTGGGTTTTCAGATCCCACATGAACTGATGCAATAATATTGGCATTTTCCGGCCAATCTGCATTTTTTACCAGCAGGACAGGGGTTGGACATTTGCGTAAAAGATGCCAATCCGTCGGAGTAAAAATGACCGATTCCAAAATATCATGCTTGCGCGTGCTTTTGATCAATATGTCATGCTCACCAGCAAACACTTCAGCAATGATTGCTTCATAAGGGCGGTTATGCCAGACGACTTTAACATCAAATTGAACGGACCCATCAATATAAGGTCCTGCCACATTCTTCATCCACTGCTCTCGTTGGTGAATCACACCACGACGCATCGCATCACGCTCATCGAGAGAGAGCATGGAGGTCATATCATAGGAGAAATCATATATTGATAGGAAAAAAGTAATGTGGCTAGTAGATGAGCTCTGTTTGGCCAGTTGCATCGCTCTAGCAAGGGCTGGTTGCTCGTCATGGTTAATGTCGGCAACAACTAAAATTTTGCTGTAAATACTCATAACAACTCCTTAAGTGTGGAGAAGGGTGTTAATGCTACTTTAGCTTATAACAGACAAGAGTTTTAGCAAATACATTGGGATTTTAGTAGAAGTATGATGTAGCTCATTTAAGGGCTACATCATTGAAGTTACTTAGTTTCTTTCGATACGCCTGCGAGGCCCATTAATGCATCATGATCAAGAATAGTAATGTATTTTCCTTTCACACTCAGAATCTCTGATTTTTGGAAGCGGCCTAGCAAACGGCTGATCGTTTCAACGGTTAAGCCAAGGTAATTACCAATATCACCGCGTGTCATAGTCAAACGAAACTCTCTCGGGCTAAAACCACGTTGAGAGAAGCGGGTAGAGAGGTTGTATAGAAAAGCAGCAAGCCTTTCTTCAGCATTCTTCTTTGAAAGCAGAAGAATCATCTCTTGATCACCTTTAATCTCATTACTCATCAAACGCATAATTTGCTGACGTAATTTTGGCATCTTGCCAGAAAGGTCATCGAGAATCTCATATGGAATTTCACACACCATAGAAGTTTCTAGTGCTTGTGCAAAGCTTGGGTGCAAATCTTCAGTAATGGCATCAAAGCCAACCAGATCACCCGCTAAATGGAATGCGGTAATTTGCTCATCACCTTGTTCTGTGATGGTATAGCTTTTGATTGTACCCGAACGAATAGCATAGAGAGACTTAAGGTCATCACCGGCTTTAAACAGTTCTTGTCCTTTTTGGATCGGTTTCTTGCGCTCAATAATCTGATCAAGCTGATCAAGTTCAGATTCATTGAGTGTAAAGGGAATACAAAGCTGGCTAATACTGCAATCTTGACAGTGAATTGCACAACCACCAGATTGAATGCGCTTTGCCGCAGGCTTTTCAGAAATCATAACAACCTTTCACTATTTGATATACATCAATATTTTAGCATTCCTTAACCTTAAAGGATAGTTAAAAAAGCCGCATATAATCAGTCATCTACCATGTAGATGATAAAATACTTACTGCACCATATGCCGTATATAGGCCGTAAGATATGATAAAAATCGCAGCAAAATGACGAAATATTGTAGATTGTTGAATTTTTTTTAATTGATGGGCTCCGTAACCTACCAGCAGCATTGCGGGCAGCGTTCCTAGGCCGAAAGCCCCCATGACAAAAGCACCAGATAGCGCACTACCTGAAACTACAGACCAAGTGAGAACTGAATAGACGAGGCCGCAAGGTAGCCACCCCCAGATGAATCCAAAAGGCACGGCATACCACGACTTTTTGAGAGGTAATAGTGACTTACCAAGAGGAGAAATTATACGCCATAGTTGCTGGCCCATTTTTTCAAGCTTTAATAGCCCAAACCACCACCGACCAACATACAGGCCGAGTACAATCATTAAACAAGCCGCAAGCAATCTTAACCAAACCAAGGAATGATTAAGCATCGATAGCTCAGACATAGAGGCTGCAAGGCCGCCTAATAAGCCACCGATTAACATGTAGCTAACGATACGCCCACAATTGTAGAACAGAAGCAGTACTGGAAGACGAGCATTTTTAGTTTGTCCAAGGGTTAGCAGCGATGCAATACCGCCACACATTCCCATGCAGTGACCCGCACCAAGCAAACCAATCACAAATGCACCAATCCAATCAGGCGTCATTTTTTTCTTCTTTTGAGGTTAGTTTTTCATCCTCGTCAAATAAGATGTTGTGGCCTTGACGCTCTAAATCTTCGAACTGCTCACTTTTGACTGCCCATAGAAAAATAACAACAGCAACTGTTACAAGTACGATAGCAATAGGGATGAGTATATAAAGACTTTCCATTTAGTTACCTTGATTCTTTAATAGCCGCAACGAGTTAGAAACAACGATAATAGAACTCGCTGACATACCAACAACGGCAATGTAAGGTGCAACAAATCCAGATACCGCTAGCGGCAAAATCACTAAATTATAACCCAATGACCAAGCTAAGTTTTCTCGGATGATTTTGCGTGCTTTGATAGCTAAAACCCTAGCTTCCAGCAATTTGTCTAATTTATCACCGAGCAGAACCATATCGGCTGATGCTTTAGCGACATCGGTACCACCGCCCATAGCAACAGATAAATGAGCACCTGCGAGTGTCGGTGCGTCATTAATACCATCACCCACCATCATCGAAACATCGCTGCTTGGTAGCGATTTTAAGTAGTTCAATTTATCTTCAGGTTTTGCACCGGAGACTACAGCATCAATGTTCATCTCTGAGGCGACATGGTTTGCATTTAGCTCTGAATCACCCGTTAATAACGTTATCTTTATCCCTTCGTTATGAAAACGGTCGATAAATGCCTTGGCTTCTCGGCGAATAGGGTCTCGATAGGTAAAAGTAGCAAGATGCTGGCCACCGAGTGACAGATAGATGCTGTTTGTCTGTTGGTTGGCCGTATTTCCTAATACATACTCTGCACTGCCAATACAAATAACTTTATCTTGATAGCGACCTTCAATACCTGAACCAATGATATTTTGAACATCATCGACCGAATACTGCTCATCGCTATAACTTCGGAAAGCACGTGCGATGGGGTGGTTGGCATGTTTTTCTAATGATGCCGCTAGCGCTAAACATGTATTTTTATCAATATCGCCAGCAACCTCGACACCGCTGATTTCGATATCACCATGGGTTAATGTCCCCGTTTTATCAATAACCAAATGATTCACTTTGCAAAGCGTTTCGAACACGTGACTTTTACGCAGCAAAATACCAAAATCACCCATTCGAGATGTCGCACAGGTTATTGCTGTCGGGGTGGCAAGGGATAGGGCACATGGGCAGGTAGCTACTAAAACGGCTAACATAATCCAAAACGCGTCTTCCGGCTTGGTTTGATGCCAGTACAACCAAGTACCCGCTGCGATTACTAGCAAAATGGCCACAAAGTATCGTGCCACTACATCAGCAATCTCCGCAATTTTAGGCTTTGACATCTGTGCTTCATCTTGCAGTCTCACTATTTTGGAGATAACGGAATCTTTTTTAGCAGCTGTTACTTCTAGTTCAAATGATTCATCACCGTTTAATGTACCAGCAAAAACTGCATCACCTGCTTTCTTAACAACAGGGACAGATTCTCCAGTGAGCATCGCTTCATTGATATGAATGCGACCAGCTAAGACAACACCATCGGCCGGAACGTGCTCTCCTGGTAATACTCTGATTTTGTCACCAAGTTTTAAGGTTTTAACAGGAACCTGTTCACCCTCAAGTGTATTGGCAATAGCTGGTATGAGCTTAAGCAAGTTTCCACTTGCAGCGGCAGCTTTTCTACGAGCTCTCATTTCCAAAAAGCGGCCAACCAACAAGAAGAAGGTGAACATTGAAATCGATTCAAAAAACACTTCTCCTTTTTCTGTTACGGTCGCAACCAAACTCGCCACATAAGCAAAAATCAATGCAATAGAAACCGGGACATCCATTCCAAGAGTTCGGCCTCTAAGACTGCGCCATGCATTTAAATAAAAGGGCAGTGCAGAATAGAGCAATACAGGTGTTGCAAAGATCAAACTTACCCAACGAAAATAATTACGGAACTCGGAGTCAAGATCACCAAACACTTCAAGGTACAGAGCGACAGCCAACATCATCACTTGCATTGTTGCCAAGCCTGCAATACCTAAGCGATATAAGTATTGTTTCATTGAGCGATGATACTCAGCTTCATGAGCATCCGCTTCAAACGGGGCAGCTTTGTAACCTAAATTATGGATAACAGAAAGAAGTTCACTGAGACGTGTTTGTGTTTTGTCCCAACTTAATAATGCTCGGTTAGTTGTGGTATTAACACGAATAGAGAGCACACCATTTTTGTTTGATAGCTGTTTCTCAATTAACCAAGCACAAGCAGCGCAAGAAACACCATCAAGCGACAAAGTGACCTCCGAGGTGCCGTCATGGTTGTGCACAAACTCTGACTGCACGTCATCATTGTCATAATGAATTAGGGCTTTAAGTTGTTCAGGAACAAGATCAACTTTATCCGCTTTAGTGGTGCGGTACTGATAGTAGGAAACAAGACCGCTATCAATAATAGTTTGAGCGACGCTTTCACATCCTGGACAACACATGTCCCTTTCTTCACCTAAAATTTCAACTTTATAATCCGTGTCGGCTGGTACATCTTCACCACAGTGGTAACACGCTTTGCACATAATTTTAATTCATTAATTGAGTTGAAGTAGCGGCAGGGAAAGTAACTCGACCTTGAATTAACCACTCAGCATCATGCGGTGTTAACTCAATAAACCAAGGTCCTTGCAGTGGTGAAGGAAGGGTAATACGGTAAATACCTTGAGCGTCAGATGTCACTAACTGAGTAAAATCACGGTCAGGCAATGTACGGTGAGCAAACATCATTTTAATTGCAGGGTAATGGTCAAGCTTACCCTTGTTAAATTTGAAAACGATATCGTTACCTTCAGAATAAATCTCTGAGCTTAAGTGGAGTGCTTTTGCTTCGTTGATTTTCGAAAGGTCGATATTAATGCCTTTACCTTTTTTATAGTAATCCTCAGTGACTAATGACACTGAATTCTGAGAAAAAACGATCACCGTCGCAATTGTCCATACCACAACAGTCAGTGGCAGAATAATCAGGAACCACGGCCAAAATTGTTTATACCAAGGCTTTACCATAAAAAAGTTCTCAACAACAAAATAAAGAAGGCTAATAAAATAAAGGAAAGACAGCCCCTTAGAAAGGGGCTGCCTTTGAAATGTTACTTATTATCAGTGTTACTCAAGCTCCAAACGTAAGCTGCAACAAGTTGAACTTTGTCTTCACCTAAGATATCAATCCAAGCTGGCATAACACCAGAGCGGCCATACATAACAGTTTGAGTCACATCTGCACGTGAATCACCAAACAACCAATATTGGTCTGTTAAATCTGGTGCACCTACCGCTGGATTACCTTTACCATCTGTACCATGACAAGCAGCACAAACAACAAAGCGCGCTTTACCCGCTTCGGCTTCTCTTGCGTTCACAGAACGACCAGAAAGGCTAAGCGCATAGCTGACCACTTCTTTAACACCTTGTTCGCCAAGCGCATCTTTCCACGCAGGCATTTGACCAATACGGCCATGCCTGATGGTGGTAACAATCGCTTCCGGTTCTCCACCATACAACCACGCGTTATCCGTTAAATTAGGGAAGCCACGCTGACCACGAGCATCTGAGCCGTGACATTGCGAACAGTTTTGAAGAAACAAACGTTGACCAACCTTCAATGCATCAGAATCGGCTGCTATTTCAGGAATAGGGCGTAATTCAGAATCACCATTGTAAGCTAAGCGTTTGAATGCCTCGCCAAAGTAGGTATCTGCATCATCTAGCTCTTTAGCATATTGCACTAGAACTTTGTTTTGCTGTGATGCTTCAATCGATGCTTTTGATTCTTCAAGAGAGCGAACCTTTTGGTCTGAACTTTGCCAACCAAGCACACCTTTAAAGTTGCCAAGGCCAGGGTAAAGCGTTAGATATACTGCTGCGAACACAAAAGTGCTCACGAACAGATATGTCCACCACTTTGGCAACGGGTTGTTTAGCTCACGAATACCGTCGTATTCGTGCCCCATGTCAGAACCCTCTTCGACACCCATTTTATCTTTTAGGCACCAAACAAGAACAATTGCACAGCCAAGTAATGTACCAACGGTAATTACGATGATCCAAAGACTCCAAAATGTAGTCATTACTTAGTCACTCCTTGTTCTTTAGAGGTTTTTGGTGGTTCATCAGCAAAAATTAGGTTGGCAGCCTCGTCAAAACGAGCTTTACGGTTTTTACCGTAGGCCCACCAAACCACACCAATAAAGCACACAAACAACACTATGGTCCAAATACTGTGAATAGTACCGATATCCATAATTCCTCCTTACTTCATTGCGTGACCAAGAGATTGAAGATAAGAAATGATTGCATCCATTTCAGTTTTACCTTCTACATCTTTCGCCGCATTCGCGATTTGTTCATCCGTGTACGGGACACCAAATTGGTTACGGAACAGTTCAAGCTTGCTCTGCGTTAACTCGCCGTCTAAAACGTTCTTCGCTAACCAAGGGAAGCCAGGCATGTTTGACTCAGGCACGAGCTCGCGAGGATCCATTAAGTGAACACGATGCCATTCATCAGAGTAACGACCACCAACACGAGCCAAATCTGGACCAGTACGCTTAGAACCCCATAAGAATGGATGTTCCCATACACTTTCACCAGCAACCGAATAGTGACCATATCGCTCAGTTTCAGAACGGAATGGACGAATCATTTGGCTATGGCAGACGTTACAACCTTCACGGATATAGATATCGCGTCCTTCAAGTTGTAAGGCAGTATAAGGCTTAAGGTTTTCTACTGGCTCAGTTGTTTGCTTTTGGAAAATCAATGGTGTGATTTCAACTAAAGCGCCCCAACTGATCGCGAAAATGATAAAGATAGCCAACAAACCAACATTGCGTTCAATGATCTCATGGCGATTTTTAGAATTAGAACTCATTCTTTCAATCTCCTTATGCCGGTTGCGGAATAGCTTTTAGGCTATCGTTAGGGGCGCTGATTGTCTTATACGTGTTGTAAGCCATTAGGAACATACCTGATAAGAAGATAAATCCACCAATGAATCGAACAGTATAGAACGGGTAAGAGGCTTGTACTGACTCAACAAAGCTATACGTCAACGTGCCATCAGAGTTAACCGCACGCCACATTAGACCTTGCATTACACCTGAGATCCACATTGCTACGATGTAAAGAACTGTACCGATCGTAGCTAACCAGAAGTGAGCATTGATTAGACTTACCGAATACATGCGTTCTTGATTAAATAGGCGAGGGATCAAATGATAAACCGAACCGATAGAAACCATCGCAACCCAACCTAACGCACCGGAGTGAACGTGACCAATGGTCCAATCAGTGTAATGCGATAACGCATTGACTGTCTTAATTGACATCATTGGACCTTCGAAAGTCGACATACCGTAGAAAGAGAGTGACACGATTAAAAATCGTAAAATAGGGTCATAACGGAGTTTATGCCATGCACCTGACAAGGTCATAATACCGTTGATCATCCCACCCCAAGATGGCGCAAATAACACTAGTGACATCACCATACCCAGAGACTGAGTCCAGTCCGGTAGAGCCGTGTAATGCAAATGGTGTGGACCAGCCCAGATATAGAGTGAGATTAAAGCCCAGAAGTGGACGATTGATAAACGGTATGAGTAAACAGGGCGTTCAGCTTGCTTAGGTACGAAATAGTACATCATACCTAGGAAACCAGCCGTCAGTAGGAAACCTACTGCGTTGTGGCCGTACCACCACTGGACCATTGCATCCACCGCACCTGAATAAATCGAATATGATTTACCCATAGAGACAGGAATAGCCATGCTATTTACAATATGCAAAACAGCAACAGTGAGGATAAAGGCACCGAAGAACCAGTTTGCAACATAGATGTGAGAAGTCTTACGCTTGACTAATGTTCCAAAGAACACGACAGCATAAGAAACCCATACTAGCGCAATGGCAATATCAATAGGCCACTCTAATTCAGCATATTCTTTGCCCGAGGTATACCCGAGAGGCAATGTTATCGCTGCAGATACAATGATTGCTTGCCATCCCCAGAAGGTAAATGGAACAAGAGGACCACCAAATAAACGAGTTTGACAGGTACGCTGAACAACATAATAAGATGTTGCAAATAGGGCACTTGTACCAAACGCAAAAATAACCGCATTAGTATGCAGAGGACGTAAGCGACTGTACGTCAACCACGGCGTATCAAAGTTTAGCTGTGGCCAAACTAATTGAGCGGCAATCAAAACACCAACAGCCATACCAACAATTCCCCAGAGAATAGTCACTAGGGTAAACTGACGGACGACTGTATAGTTATAGTTTTGTTCAAGCTGCTTTTCTTGGCTCATTTGCATGCTTCCAATTTCTAATTAACTACACTTTACTTCCAACACGACACTTGTCGTAATGCCCCCCAAATCCACAATAGAAATAGAGTTTTATCAAAACGTTATTAACTATTGCTGACTTTAAAAAAAAGTGGCATTTTCAATACGCAACTATACTGCAATTAACAATTCAATGACAGAGTAGTAACCTTACGGTTGGTCTGGATTAGCTCTTTTATTTCAAAACTTTGAAGTTTGTTACACGAGGAACACACAATAATGGCTGCAGAAAAGCTTACAAAACACAGACTTGCTCAAATAACCATCACACTAATAATTCTTATGGGCGCCTTCATATGGCGCACTCTTTCTTATAACAATCTCGAACAAAAAACTTGCAACCCAAACCCCAATTGTTCCGTATTTGTAAATGGTGAGAAAATTACCATCGTAAAAAGTGCTGATAACCCACTGCAGCTTGTTTTGTCGCCGTTTTCACCTAAAGTTTATATACAAACAAATGGCATAATTACGCACAATGCTGACTATTGGCTAATTCAACAAAATTCGTTAAATAGCCCAGTCAAATTCAGCATAATCGAAAAGTAAATGTAGTTTTCTTGTAAGAAAATGAATGAAATACGAGACAAGCCTTAAAGAGTTCAACTTATCATTTTATACAAATCTCAATATAAAGTATAAATAGCTCAGGACACGACTACATACATATGCAGTATGCGGCTTATTACCAAAACAACTCAAAAAACAGATCCTATTCAAGCAATTGAAGAATTATTATTATCTGTAGAAAAAGATAACTTATCGAGTATCGTTTGTTACTACACAGAAGATTACTCAGCCAACCTTTTGTCATCAGAACTTGCGAAACATCTACCTCAAACTCCAATTATTGGATGCTCTTCCTGCCGAGGAGTCATGACAGAGTATGGCTTCATTGAAGGGCCTGTGATTGGCGTGATATTAATTTACGATAATAGTTTTAGCGCATTTGGTACTGGTTTTGCCGATTTGGCAAATCCGAAAGATATCAAAACTACAGTCAACCAAGTATTAGATCACGCATTGGTTAATGCCAACCGAATAGGCGAGGTCCCTAGTTTAATTATTTTGCATTCAACACCTGGACATGAAGAACGTTTAATTCAATCTATTGATAATAAATTCGGAACACAGATCCCCATTATTGGTGGCTCAGCCGCAGATAATCAGATTGAAGGGAATTGGTCTATTTTCACTGAGGCTGGCGCAACGAAAGATGGCTTTGCCGTTCAGCTTTTCTTTCCGTCAAAGCCTTTAAACACAGGCTTTAGTGCCGGTTATTCACCAACCGAGTTTTCTGGAATAGTGACTAAGGCTAGTGGGCGTTATATTTTAGAAATAGACAACGAACCCGCTAAAAGACTATATAAAGAGTGGGTTAGTGATCATTCTAGCGTGAACATATGCGAGCAGTACATTTTTGAACATGTAACACGTTTTCCATTGGGTCGGATTGCTGGCAGCTTGTACCAACAGCCTTACTACAAACTATCGCATCCAGTTAGGATGACTAGAAGTGGCGCATTAGAGCTTTTTACGGATATTAAGGAAGGTGATGAAGTTACATTAATGACCGGTTCAAGAGATCAGCTCATTACTCGAGCCTCAAGAGTTTTCAAGCAAGTAAATACCAGGAACTATCACGATACCGCTATTTTAGGTGCCATTGCGATTTTTTGCGCAGGTTCAATGCTTACTCTCGGATCTGATATCACTAAAGTTCATGAGCAAATCAAAGCACAAATTGGTGACTGTCCTTTTATTTGCCCATTTACTTTTGGTGAACAAGGAAGATTCATTGGTGGTGAAAATGCGCATGGAAACTTGATGATTTCATCGGTCATATTTTACGACTTGGAGTGAAGATGAGCACTACATTGCTTGAGCAACTCAATGAAACTTTACTTGAATTGCAGCAGAGCCAAGAGCGAGAACAAATACTCGCTGAAGAGAACAAAGTCATTCTTGCTTCACTTTCTGCATTCAGTAAAGCTGAGAATAAGTATCAAATTTTTGAAGAGCTGCAAAAAGTTCTGAGCCACTACATCGATTACGATGACTTTATCGTCATATCAAAAAGTAAAGATTCGAATCAATTTATTACGTTACTTTCCTCTAATCCTCTGTTTATGCAAAAGCAATGGCTCAATGGAGTTAAGTTCCAAAGGGTTTTAAACGGTGAGTGCATTATATTATTTGAACCCAATCGACAAGATGAATTTCAGAGCCTAGCCCCTAAGCTAAAAAATCAAATTCAGTCAGCACTGATCACAGGTATACAAGCGCAAACCAGTGATTCAGTAATACTACTATTAGGTGCTAAAAAAGGGCAATTTAGCTTAGAAAAAAAAGCCACATTAATGAGGTTTAGACCTTTATTAGAAAGGGCGATTAGTGATATTGAGCATAAAGATGGACTGCAGAAACTGGTTGAATTAAAAACACGAGAGTTATCTATTGCTCAACAATTGGCAGAACAGGCTAATCAATCAAAATCGCAATTTTTAGCGATGATGAGTCATGAGCTTCGTACACCACTTAATTCCGTTTTAGGACTTATCGACATCCTTCGCGATGACTGCGCGACCAAACATGTAGAGCTTCTGGGACAAATGGAAACCTCGGCCGAGCTATTACTCGTCATCATCAATGATATTTTAGACTTAAGCAAGATAGAAGCTGGTCATTTCGAGTTACAACGTAACTGGCAATTAATTGGCGACAAATTAACTAGCACGATGAATTACCATAGAAATGCAGCACTGAACAAAAATATTGAATTTCATGTATCAAGTAAAGTCTGTCACCGACATCAATACCTTATAGATACAGTCAGGCTCTCACAAATTTTATTCAACGTGGTTGGTAATGCCATCAAGTTTACTCATAGCGGCGGTGTAAACGTACACCTGAAAACCACCAAAAATCATACTTTACAAATTATTGTAACCGACACGGGGATTGGTATTGATCAAAGCCGCCAAGAGCTTCTTTTCTCGCCATTCATTCAAGCTGATAGTTCAATCACAAGAAATTATGGTGGTACTGGGCTTGGGCTTGCAATAACCAAACATTTAGTTGAACTCATGGGCGGCAAGATAACCGTCAGCAGCGCCATTGGCCAAGGAAGCACTTTTTCAATCTCGATTCCGTTGGAAGCAAAGTCTACAGAAGAGCAGAAAGCCTCCTTACCAATAAAAGATTACCGAAGCTCAAATCAAAAGACATCGCATATCTTAGTTGTTGAAGATACGAAAACAAACCAGATGGTAATCAAGCTATTGCTAGAAAGGATGAGTTACAAGGTAACAATAGTCAATAATGGGCAAGAAGCCGTCGAGTATGTTAGAGAGCATAGCTGCACGATTGATTTAATATTAATGGATATATCGATGCCAGTAATGGATGGCCTTGCTGCGACAATCAAAATCAGACAACAGCAGGTTCAAGTACCAATCATCGCACTGACGGCACACGCAATGGCACAAGACAAAGAACAATGCTTACAAGCCGGAATGAATGATTTTGTTGCGAAACCAATACGCAGTAAAGAGATTCAAAAAGTGTTGTGTGCATATCTGACATAGTCTAATAACCATATAGTTAAAAACTGTAACTATATGGTTATTAGGTATTTTATGGTAAATCACAGTTATGTTTAATGGAAAAAGAGATGACACCGAAGGGGTAATAAACACACGTACATTAAATCCAACACGCACCTATTTAACATAATATACATAATACGCACTTTAAGGTTTTGAATTATTGGCTGTGAAGCATCTTGTAAACACGCTCAGCAGCCATCTTTGAACGTGTATCTACGGCTGTTGTATATCTACGGTAAATCTCTAAGCTCATGAGATAATTATAAATTTCAGACTCTAACTCAATCTTAGAAATATCTGGATTATCAGCAACAACGTCATAACCAAAATCCCTACCTTCAAGGTACATTCCTTCCAACCAGATTGATTTATTCATAGCGTTCCTCACAAATCATCGAGATCAACTGAAATTTCTGGCTGATTAACACGCTCACGCACAGCCAAGATTAATTCTTG
The DNA here is from genome assembly GCF_963889785.1 of Vibrio sp. S12_S33. Taxonomy (NCBI): domain Bacteria; kingdom Pseudomonadati; phylum Pseudomonadota; class Gammaproteobacteria; order Vibrionales; family Vibrionaceae; genus Vibrio; species Vibrio sp. S12_S33. The sequence goes on from NZ_CAWPQZ010000003.1 coordinate 118,537, forward strand.
ATCTTCTTCATATTCTTCTACCGCGTCAATCAAACTAGACAGTAACTTAACTTCTTTTGAATTAGGATCGTCAACATCAAAGAGCTGTTCAATTCTGAGCAATGCTGAACGATGTTCATCCTGTGTATTGATTTTCATAAAACACTCCTAGAAAGTTGCAGCACTGCAACTAAATCTGTGCAAGCTGACGCGCGGAATTGACATTGTGCGTCATAGTTAAGGTTCTTTCCGCTTGTCTGCTCATTTTTACTCTACATGCAAGCATATAGCAGCAAAAATCGAGCTTATTAAATAGAATTCAATGCTTTTGTAGCAGTATCAGCAAGTGAAAAATCACCTAAAACTGATGAAGATTTAGGCGAAGAATCAACAACTGGCAACCGGCACGAAACTTTATATTTAATACCATCATATGTTTCTAACCAAGCATCGCAAGGTGAAGCGGCAACAAGCTTTAGTGAGTAGTAAACGTAGTCAAAAGAACGATGATATCTGTCGTGCATTGCATAATCATATGTTATTTGACCAGAAGCACGACGAATCATCACATGGCCAGAAATATAAACACCTTGCAAGAAGTCTGGAATGGCTGGAACTACCTTAGATGAAGTTGATTGTGTGGACTGATTTGATTGGATTACAGGCTCATCATCAGAGAGAGAAATTGACCAACTGTAAGCCGCAGCCAACAAGAAAATGATAAACAAAGCTATTGAAAGAAAAGGGATTTTCTTAGCATTTGAAGCTACTGGTTGTACATCAGGTTTGTACCATTGTTTTAATGTAGAACCAGATATGTAAGAAAATGAAGCCCTCATATCCACTTGCCTTAAACCATAATCTTCATAGTCAACTTCGAAAATTTGATTAGTGTCGTAAGTGCCGAAGTAGTCTTTTGGTCTATAAGTTTCTGAAAAATAGGGTTTGTTGCCCTGCTTCGCCTTTCCTCTTCGGTAAGACGCTCTATTAATATGTGGGAGGATTTTTGTTGATTGTTCCCTACCCTTGGATTTAACCAAACGGTAGAAATCATAGATAGGTGAAACGATTGGTATCCTAAAATGATCAAGTCTTGTACAACAAACAAAGTGCTCACCAAGAGCGTTAAGTGCTTGTTTATCAACTGATTCAGGGTCTTGAACTGCAATCCATATATCCCACCCTAGCTTTCGAATCATGACTAGCTTTTGGATTAATTCTTTACGTCCCTTTGCATTCCAATCACGGGCATTAAGCCAAAAAACACCTTCATCTAAAAACAAGCCACCTAAGTTTACTTTTTCATCTTCCGAGCAACCTCGACCAAGTTGGTCGAGATCTTCTAAGCGAAATACAGACGGGATACGGCTAATAGACTCTTTTGTATTCGGACAAAGGTTTTCAGGAAATAGATCAACATTAGTAGCAACGCGAGAGCCACGTGCCAAATATTCCTTCATTTTCTTAGCTAAAAAGATGCCTTTACCAGCGCCTAAAGTTCCATATACAAAGTAACAAGCCATACTAAGCCCCTTTAGATGAAAGTTTAATAATTTTCGACTTCATAATGAATACATGAGAAATAATATGAGTCGTTGCTATTGCAGACATACACTGACCTATATTTCCGGGTAACAATGCTAAACCTGCTGCAACATTACCTGTTGGCTGAACTGGAATAAAAGAAACAACACCTACTACAGAAGCCATAAATGCAATATACAAAGCTAAATACATTGAAATCAACAAGCCAAGAAATACAAACTTGTTAGTCACACTAAAAACTTGAATTCCAATTAAACCAGCAAGCCATTGACCAATTCGAGCAAACAATGAAGACACAATTAAATACTCCTAACTGTTCGGGTAAAAATCATATAAATATTAAGAGCTGTCATTAGATAGATAGACCACTCTAAAGTAGGCCTAACATATTCCTCATAAGGCGGACAGTGTGAATCAAAAACAACTTTTTTATCTAAAGTTCCAATAGACAAATCAACAGTAAATGGAATGCAGTGACCACCGCCAAAAGACATATAACCAAAAGGATTAAAATCAAAATCAGGAATATCAACCGATACAGAATTATCAATGAAGTCATTCATTGCCGTTGTAATTTCATCTTTTGACGTTTGAAAATCAGAATCACCCAAAGAATCAGAAGCTTGAGAGTAATTATTGTCTGTATAAGTTTGATACTCTTTAAAAGTCATTGGCCCAATCACTGGTAACGGATTAGACACAGACCAATTACCATCTGGATTAGTGTTACCGTCAGGATTTGGGTTGGGAATACTACTACCGTTTGCATTGGCTGATGTTATTGCAGAACTACTTCCAGCTACAGAATGTGCAAGGAAATAGGCATCATCCCAAACCTGAGGTGGAATGTAATGATCAACAGAAGGGTCAGCGTTTTGACCTACACCCCGAACTATCCAATCAGCATAAATCCAAAGCTGCTCCCCAACACCTGGAATCGGACTTCCATCAGGCATGGTTGGAGGCGGGGGAACTTGGATATCAGGCTTTAAATCAGGGTGTAAACCACCATTCTCATCTCCAAAAGCAAATCTTTGGTCATGCTCTGGCTGAGAAGACACCCACAAAGGAAAATCTGTATCTATTTCCTTGTCCGTTGCAGGACGTTGTTCAGGATTGCTAGGCTGCCAGCTAGCAGCGCAAGTAGGAACAAGAAGTTGTTGAGCTGGCGTAAGCGTATGACAAACAACACTTTGATAATCTTCAGTGATCCAAATTGCACCAGATTCAAGTTTAAACTTAACTGTTCTTAAATCTTGTCTAGCAGGGTCATATCTATAAGGCTCGATATCGAAGTCAGTACAATACTGATAGCTTTCACATTTCTTACTCGCAGCCGAAGTAACAGTTTCACCAATAATGCTACCACTACGCCATGCAACCCCCTTCTGAGGTGCAACATCTCCCTCAGGAACAGGGTCAACTTGTGGGTTTATAACGATGTCATCACCAATTATTGAAAACCCCGCAGCAGCTAGACCATGAGCTATAAAGGGAACTAGTTTCCCCTTGCCTTTTAAAAAACTAAGATACTTTGCTCTAGGTAACTTCCCCTGAGTCTTATAAAGTGGGTCATTTGATGCAAAACCTCTTGCTATAACATCCAACGCAATTTCTGATGCTAAAAAACGAACAGCATTTGAGCCTAAGCCGACTGCAACAGCAGGAGCAAATGCATGAGCTTGATAGACTGGAAAAAACGAGATCCAAAAACAAAGAAAATAAACACTTAAACGCTTAATCATACAAACCTCGATCAAAAAAGGCGCACAAAAAGCACGCCTTGAATTGTAGAAAGATAGTTGAAATCTAAAATTAAGATGCGCCAGAAGAGACGAAAGACTTCACTAAGCCAAAGCCTACACGACCACCGAGAACAACAGCTAAAATTGAAAAGCCAGCAGCAATAGCAATGGCAGCATCAGCCGTAACACCCGAAACAATTGAATCAACATCAGCTTGAACTAATGCTGCGTTGGCAGAGGTTGCTAATGTACTACCTAAAACAACCACACTACTTAAAATAGTCTTTTTCATAAGAACTCCATTTAATTATTAGACGCTATAGTTATGATATTTCTAATATAACGAAGCGTCACACCAGAGGCTAAACCTGTTAGCCAAACGATAAAGCCACCGCTTATTAAATCAATGGCTTCAATACTTTCATATGTTAACTGTTCCATAGAATCAAATATTGGCATTAAAACCGAGAGCGAATAAAATCAAATAAGCAAGGGTTATTTGATATTGGATAATTTGGATATTTGTTAAATCTTCCATTGTTACCCTTATTTGTAGGATTTAGATTTGTAATCCTCAGAGTTATATACAAACCCCTCTTTAGCCCATCGTGCTCGACGGATATCCCTACGCTGTTTCTTGGTGATAATAGGCTGCACAAAAAAACCAGACATTAAGTTGTAAGTAAACTTTCTTGTTAAAGGCCACAATTTAATAAAAGCACAAATTAAAAATAAAGATGAAACAACATAGTAAGTCATAGTGATATAACCCCTTTATTATTTTGGAATCTCAACTGATTTAATCAACATTGTGGTTTTTCCTTGACTAACACCGAGACCAAACGTTGCAATAAAATCCACAGGAGCTTTTTTGGCTTCAAGTTCCATTTGGATTTGTTTAGAAACCGCAAAGGCATTAGCAGTATCAACAGCAGTTTTACCTAGTGAACAACCGCATTTATTCCCATCAGAGATATAATCCGTAAGAGTATGAACATTAGCAAAAATACCACTTTTACCATCATCAGTTTGATATTCTCCGAAGTTAGAACCATAAATAGTTATGCGCATCTTATTCATTTTTTGCTCCTTATTAAGCATTGCCTGACCATTGCTGGAAACTCATTTTTCCACTTGGTGAGTCAGTTTTTTTCGGGTTTATTGGAGGGGCTAACCTAACGTTTTTATCATTAGGCTTATGGAAAACTAAGTTAGATGTACCGTCATGCCAGAGAACGAAAGAAACAGATTTATGCTCATTTAGGCGCACTTCACGGCCTGCTTGGAGAGCACGAGCATAGAATGGAGGCATACCAACGTTTTCAAGTGCGTTATAAATTTCGTCAAGCTCTGTAGGTGCCACATTTTCAACGGGCGACTCACCTTTAAGGTAAGCAAGTAAATCAGAACCAGTTTTAATGCCTTCATAAGCAGGTTCAACATAATCTGAGGGGCGTTGGTTGTTAAAATCGAATGTAAGAACAGTACCCAAAGGAACTTGCTCATCAAGATGCAAATTTTGCAATTGATCTTTTGAAAAACCAATTGCCATCAAATCATTGATATTTCTATGAAAGCTGGATTTAGACATAGTCTCTTTCACCTGTTTATATGTGTTGTGCTTCAAGCGGTCATACAGTTGAAATAGACGGAAAGCTTTAGATTGACGGGTTATTCCCTTCGCATCTATCGTGTCATAGTGATGATGAAGCAGCCCCATAACTTTATGGTCGTTAACTACAGTAAGAGTCGAACCCTCGATAGCTTCAAGCAGATACTTGTTAGCATCACGCCAAGCCCACTCGCAGAAAGACATACCGCCAGATGACGCTTCGAAAGTTTCTACGTATGCAAGAAACTCCCAAAGGTTGCGAGGAATGTCGTTCTTTTGGAACCAGCGAGACATAAATCGAGCCTCGAAACGTAAACGATTAGTTGCAAAATCTCTTAAAGACTCATCAGAAAGGCTTTTGATCACATGATCATATTTACGAGTTTTTTCTTTCTTGGATAAGCGTTTAAGAGATTCGCATTGTTTCTCAACTTCGTCTGATTTTGAGTAAATAATTAATGAAGTGCAGCGTCCTGAATCAGGACTGTTTTTGTCATTGTTGAAATAAACGGATGTTTCGTAATCACCTTCTCTACTTGGGCGAAGGTATCGATGAGAAACGGAAGACAGAGATTTAAGTGCGCCAAGAATTTGGTCACGTGATTCAACCTGAACAGAAAATGTGGAGTCAAAACGGTAGATATCTGTTTTATCAAAGTCGAGGACTTCGGCAAAAAGTGGCATCGCTTCTTTAAATGAGACTAAAAAAGCAGTTAGACAGTTAACCAAACTATCAGAGCCATAAACGTTATGCCCTTGCATTATCTTGGCTGGCGAAGCTTTTAACTCGACACAAGCGGCTTCACGGAAACCTGAACCTTGAAACACCTTCATTGCAATTCCTGCATACGAAGTAGGAACAGATTCCCAAGCATGACGTAAGTTTTCTATATCAACGTCACCGGAATCAGTATCAGCGACAATACCGCACTCTAGTTTAAGTCCCTTTTGAAGCAGGTCATTCATATTGATATGAAACTCCCACCCGTCACGAACTGCAACTGGCGTATATAGCTCATCTTTAAAGTGAATTCTCAAACCGAACAAGTCGTACAAACCAAAACCCTGTCAATATCAATAATGATTGTTTAGAGTGTCTATAATGACACTATCGATACTGCTAGCACTGAATTGTAATTGCAACCAATTCAGGGTCAATATTGACACTCTGTGATTTATAATCAAAAACAAGAGGTAAAATGAATGGAGGTAAAAATGAACTCAATAGAGAATGAACTCATGCTAGATCCAAAACAGATACAACGATTTAAAAGCGCGATCTTAAAAAGAGGTACATATGAAGAAGTGTCAGAGTTAACCGAAATCAGTGTCAGCACACTAAAGAGAATTTGTGCAGGAAAAACCGACCCTAAGCTGTCAGATGTTATCAAAATTGCGAAGATTACAAATGAAAATTTGAATGATCTTGTATACGGAGAAACAAGAGAGCAACAAATAGAAGCTGTAAAATCGTTCGTGAGCGCACTTAATGGTATTGACGAAAAGACAGATGAGGCTTACAGAACAATAATCTGGCAGCTTTCAGGACTGTATAAAGAAGACATTCAAGCAATTAGCACTCAAGTACAAGCTCTCAAGAGCCATAGAGAAAAGCAACGAGCAAGCGAAAGAGCCACACTAAGGAGTGCATATATAAGACACCTAATCGATGAGCAAGCTGATGCTGCAAACAACATAAAGCAAGAGCTAATAGAAAGTTATGGATTTAGTGAAGAAGAACTTTCCGGTGCAGAAATTGAGTATGAGGTAATCGCGGAGAAGAAAAAGGCTGAAAGAGAAAAGCGAAAGAGACTAGATGAAACAGACAAAATCAACAAAGCATTCGGGTGGGGAAAACACCGAAAAGCCGACAATAACGGTTAGTACCACATTGGGACTATAAGCCACTATTAAAGGATAATGAAGGTCAGCATAGAAAAAGCAGAAAACGGCGAACTATTTTTTAGATTACCAAACGAGTACCAAGAAGCTCTAAATTGGCAAGATGGAGATCTAATACAATGGGATAAAACTGACGATGGTTCAGTCATACTAAAGCGTATAAGCGAACTGGAACTATTAAAAGAAAAAGCACTGAAAAACCCAGATGTTAAGGCTGAGTATGAAAGGGTTTGTTACGGTGTGACGAAACTAAGCAATGCTGGATTTGATGAACGACAAGCATTCGCTATTGTCAGTTTAATGGAAGACCTAAGTAAAAAGGCTGAATAAAATCAGCCCTTTAAAACTATTCTGTTAAAAGCTCAAGCTCATAAACTGCGGACATTTGAGCCCACTCCATAGCTGACTGGAACTCAGGCTCCGTAGCATCTAGACCTGTCATTGGGTCTATTTCACAAAATGAAATTGTAAAATCTCCACTTTCATCTCTATCAGATACAGATAAAACACGCATAAAAGAACCTTGATTATCGCGATAAGCGCCTAATAATGGTTGTTCGATTTCAGTCAATGGTGATTCAGCCAGCGACTTAAAAAGTTTACTCATCTCTAACCCTTTTTGGGTTAGGACAAGGGCATTTTTCTGATCCTTTTTATGCTGTTTTTTTACACGAGATTGTTTGGCTTTTTGCTTGCGTTTCAATGACTTTTTAACTGAATTGGACATATGCAACCTCTAAATTAAAGTTGTTAGTTTTTATCGTAGGGTTGCCATTGAAGCTCAACCTGACCACCAAATGCGCTAACATTTTTACACTGCATCAAAACGCCTCCACCCATTTCTACAACTGCATTACGGGGAACGAGCTTATCATCATAGAAACAGTATTTTGACGTATCAATCTCATTAGCTGCTTGTATATACTCAGGATTAAAATTCTTCATTTCACGTGATTGGTTTGAATCTTGAGCTGCTTGAATAGAGAAAGTAAAAGGAATAAGCAAAAAAAAGATTTTCTTCATAACTACCTCAGAAGTAATGAGTTTTAGATAGTATTGTTCTAAAGCAATAGAGAGAGTTATGCAACAAATTGTCTTAAAGATGTGAATGAAAAGAGCGTATTATGGGAATTATGTGTACGGGCTTCACTGGCAAAGCGATTCTCCCTCACCATCTTCACGCACTGCCAGACGGACAAGCCGCCCTCGGTGCGGAATCACTACTTCACTCGCCCACCCTTTGCTGTCGTTCAGGCCAGAGGCAAACCCTCAACATAATTCCATACACATAATGCGCACCAGTGTAATAATTCACTAACGTTCATGTTTACTAGAATCTCTTGCTCATAAACTTGAAACATACTTAATGTGATTTCTTCGTCCGTGATTCTTTACTAGTAAATCCCTGGTGAGGAAAAACATTGCGAATACGTTGTTGAATTTTCTTGGGCACTTGCTTTGAAAAAACGAGCTTCATACCTGTACGTTGTTGATACACCTTCAACTCACCATCAAATGCAGTCACATCACCAATCTCAGAAATATTATGCTTAAAACTTGGTGGAAAATGACCTTTTGACTGGATAATTGCTCCATCTTTAAATTTCACCTTCAATACAGGTCTATCTACAGCAACCAACCAAAATATGACAACGGCAGCAATAATAATCACATACAACATATTCATTCCTTATTCAGACAACAATTTACTTAAGTCTTCTTTCAAGCTAGTAACAGTTCTGCTTGCTTTTTCGCTGCGTGAAGCTTCACTGAGCAGATACTCGATTGCATCAGACAATGTACAACCTAACTCATTTGCGCGGTAAGAAAGCTTCTCCCAGACACGATAATCAAGATCAATGGATTTTTTTCTTGTGTGAAGCTGCTCAGCATTAAAATGACGTTTTCGCTTCGCTCTGATTGCCTGTTTAAGCTTGTTATCAAGATCAAGAGCCATGTGTTGCTCTATCCATTTCAATACTAAGGTTGGCTCATGCTCAATCTGTTGTAATTGTTCAATAGCAACCTTGGCTTCACTTTTGTCTATATAGCGAGTAATGGCATCACCATCTTTCCATTTTTTGATTAAGTACTGCCACTTCCAACCAGATTCCAAGTTTTCGAGCTGCTGATATTTCATGTCATCAATCCATTCAAAGTTAGGGTGACAGCGTAACCCAGGCTTTCAATTTGTTCAATTTTTGGATGCAAAAAAGAGAACAAGATCAATCATAATAATGATGCTGTTAGACACTACGCTTTTTCTATATAATCTGGATTCTTTTAATCAATATTGTATTTCAATGACTCAAAATATCTGGCGTTCTGTCACACCTCAGTATGATCAATTTAATTCACAACTAGCCCAATACCCTAGTCTTCCCCCTTTAGATTTATTTGAAACTCAACCAAGACTAACAAGTGCTATTGCGCAGTTTGTGCAACTTAAAGGCTTCACTCGCATGATGCTGATCAATGCGCCAGATAACTCAATTTATCGCCACTTAGTAGGCAATAAAATTCAATCGCTAATAAAATCTGCTCCAGTCATCTGTACTGAATCTATTGATGTAAAGACGATTTTCGGACAATTTAAAGCCGAAGATGGTCATATTATTAATGAAGTTCCAGGGTTGCTCGATAAAGCTGATGGTGGTTTTTTACTGGTCTCTGCAAACTTATTACTGGCGAATCCTACTTGTTGGCCAATGCTGAAAGCGGCAGTTCTAGGAGAGTATGTCAGCCCAATAAACTGTGATCCTAAATCCCCTATTCAATCTCCCATAACAAAAGCCTACGACATTAAACTTGTCATTCTCGGAGATCGTAATCAATTAGGTGATGTCGATTATATGGATGCTGATATCCACTCTAGTTTGTGCTTTTATAGCGAATTGGAGTTAGATCTGAAGATTGATGAGCAAACGATTTCTATTTATTTAGCCTACTTACGTTGGATATCAGAAACTTATGCTTTACCGGCATTAACAGAAAATGCGATCACCACGCTAATGACCGCAGGAGCCCGTTTTACTGAAGACCAACATTATGCACCTTTATGTGTTATGTGGCATCGCGCTCTACTTGAAGAAGCGGCCCTAGAATCTAATTTTAAAACAATCGCTGATGAACATATTGAACTCGCTCTTGATAAACGATACTTCCGTGAATCCTATCTGCCACAACGTGCGCTTGATGACATTATTGACGGACAAGTGATCATTGAAACACAAGGTGAACAAGTTGGTCAGGTAAATGGTTTAACGGTCATTGATGTAGCAGGCCACCCACTAGCCTATGGTGAACCAGCGCGCATTTCATGTGTCATACACTTTGGTGATGGTGACATCGCTGATGTTGAACGTAAAGCGGAGCTTGGCGGTAATTTGCATGCGAAAGGCATGATGATCATGCAAGCTTTCTTGAGCAGCTCGATGAATTTAGATGCCCCGCTCCCTTACTCAGCATCTGTTGTATTTGAACAGTCGTACAGTGAAGTTGATGGTGATAGCGCTTCGCTTGCCGAGCTTTGCTCACTGGTCAGCGCACTCGCTGAACATCCAATTAACCAACAGATCGCTGTTACTGGTGCTGTCGACCAATTTGGTCGGGTTCAAGCGGTCGGTGGTCTAAATGAAAAAATTGAAGGTTTTTATCACGTTTGTAAGTATCAGGGTTTTACTGGTGAACAAGGTGTTATTTTACCGACAACCAACTTGAAACATCTTGCTCTTCATAAAGATGTGGTAAATAGCATTAAACGTGGGGAGTTTCATATTTGGCCGGTCTCAACTGTAGATGAAGCCGTACCAATTTTGATGGGAACACCATTTAGAGGCGATGATGAAGATAGTATCATCAATAAAATCGCGCAACGTATTGAAAACTTTGAAAGACATGAACTATCGCAAGGGATCGTAGAACGCATCAAAAACTGGTTTGTTTAGTACTGATCGGAGTTGTTTAGCATACACGCGTTCACTAATATCCCCCTATCAAAAATTGGAGTAAGTAATAATGCAGAATAAACGTGACTCATACAACCGTGATGACCTTTTAGCTTCCAGCCGTGGTGAGCTTTTTGGTCCAGGATACCCTCAACTACCAGCACCAAATATGCTGATGATGGATCGTATCCCTAAAATGTCAGAAACTGAAGGTGAATACGGTAAAGGCCTTATTCTTGCTGAATTAGACATCACTCCTGATCTTTGGTTCTTTGACTGCCATTTCCCTGGTGACCCAGTAATGCCTGGTTGTTTAGGGTTAGATGCAATGTGGCAACTCGTTGGCTTCTTCCTAGGTTGGGTTGGCGGCAAAGGTAAAGGCAGAGCACTTGGTGTTGGCGAAGTAAAATTCACAGGTCAAATACTACCTACTGCTAAGAAAGTGACCTATGAAATCAACATGAAGCGTGTTGTAAACCGCAAACTGGTGATGGGTTTGGCCGATGGCCGAGTGCTAGTTGACGGTAAAGAAATCTATGTGGCAAAAGACTTAAAAGTCGGTCTATTCCAAGATACTTCTGCTTTTTAATTCAACGAATTCTAAAGCCTAGCGACTCATTTGAGTCGCTTTATTGTTACCAATAGATTTAGTTATAGTGCATCAAGTAGACTCTAAAAAGCCCCTTCCGGGGCTTCAAATCCTTTTGCATGTATGTGGGGTTTATTTGTAGAGACCAGCTTGTTTGTCATCTCTGGCATCACGCCAACCGCCTAGCCAATATGAACGAGCGTCAGTTTGTTGATAAGGGCAAGCCTCTACGGAACGTCCGTTTAAGCCAGCTTTGTACCCATGAGACTGTGCTCTTTCAAGGCGATCACGCTTTTGTCTCTTCATCATAGTGTAGTCCTCATACAGTAACTTGTGTCTTACATACAACTATTAAATCTACGTGGCAGTTTTGTTAAGCCACAATTAATAGTTGCTCAAAATTTCAACTTTCACAAGCTACAAAAAAGCGCAGATCCAAATTTGTGAACCTGCGCTCTTCTTTACATAAAATGACTATTTTCTACGGAACCCAAGCAACCCAATCAATGTCAGAGTCAGCCAACCAAGGCTGCCACCTTTACGTTCAACATCGGGTAAATCAGTATTACGTACCACAATATCGTCAGCTGTACTGCCAGCAATAGGAACCAGTTTTATGGCAACTACAGCTTCTGTTCCGGAAGAACAGTATGAGTTATGAGAAGTGTCATCATACCCACCAGAACACTTAAAGGCAGTAGCGGCAATCACACCATCATCATTGATATCAGAGGCTTCGAAGATCCGATACTGGTTATTGTCACCCTTAGCATTCCCATCATTGGTCAGGTCGTCGAGCCACCACGCTTGGTTTTTGAAAAGTGCCATGCGGGTAACTTCACTACCAGTACCATTATAAGGATAAATAAATCCACGATGGCGGCGTTGCTTACCGTTATATTCACGTGAGGTTTCGGCATCGATGGTACCAACAACTTCATTATAATTATTGATTGCATTAGCCTCACCACCAGCACCGCTAAAGAAAATACCGCCGGATAAATAGTTTGCCACAGGATTGTCAGCATTCGCATCTGCAATGAAAATACGGTTAGCGGCTGCGCCGCTTTCAGGTCTATCACCACGACGTTTAGACTCACCAACAACAATTAGGTTCTCGTTGATATCCGTCGCCATCGAATTTGAGTAGATAAGATCGTTATCCAATTTCAATTCAGTTCCTGAAATGACTTTGCTGTCCCACATATCATGAACTGGATTTGCCGGATCATACTTACCATTCGGGTAAAACACCGTTGCTTGCATTCTTAATACATCACTATCACGGGAAGTATTAAAACCAGCCATTACTGGTTTGGTCGCATAGTTGCCAGAATCAGCGATTGCAGCACCACGAACACTGGCTTCAGCAGAATAGCCGTTTCTATTGGCAGTAACATCACCAATCCAATCTGTTACGCGGTAACCAACTGTTGGGTTAGTGGCGTCCCACATATAAGCTTGGGTTGCAAAAGCAAAGTTTTGGCATTGACGAGTTGTTTGAGGATCAACACTGTCGTTCACACAGCCACTAACATCACCGTTGTAATCTTTATTGTCGTCGTCGCTATTGCCAGTTAAATAAGGGCTTACCGATGCACTGCCAACTACAAACTTATTTGGGCTATTAGCAAATACATCATAGGCAAATGTTCGACCCATTTTTTCAACAATTTTATTGTTAGTATCGCTAACAATAGACGTATCTGTTGGAGGGTTTAATATTGTCTGACCATAGAAACCACGTTGGCGATAGCCTAAGGCGTAATTACTGCCTTCCTGAGCATAGCCACTACTGGTAATACCTATTGGGGTTGATCCATCAATAGCAGTAATGATCGTATTTATTGTTCCTGCAATAGGAGCACTAGAGCCAACAATAGCATTAATGGTTGGCAATTTTTGGGCGGTGTTTACAAAAGCAGAAGCATTCGATGTGTAATTCGCGTTATCCCAAGCATCACGCTCACGCTTCAAACCACCAGTTTCCACGCCATTATAATCAAAACCGTGCCACTGTTTATCAGCCCATGCATCACAGGTTGAATAGCCCTGTTCTCTGTAACAATAATCTTCTAAGTCATCGCGATCTTGATAAAGAAAACGATTATCCATTTTAAATGGCACTTCATCACGATATGAAATACCGTCTGAACCATTTAATGTATCACCAGCAAATTGAAAAGATGATTCACTACAAGATGTTTCAAAACAGCCTAATGGATGCGATGAAACCGTATCTTTTTGTATTGCACGGCCATAATATTCATTGGCCGTAAAGTTAGGTAAAACTTCTACAACTTGATATAAAGCTGCCTGTACTTGCGTTGCAGCCAAAATGCTGACTGCAATTGCGCTCATTTTAAATGTTGTACTACTCATTAATGATTAACTTTCCTGTTGCATCGCTTCGAGCTCTTCCCAGCGCTCAAACGCAATTTCAAGTTCCTGCTCTGTTGCAGTTAACTTATCTAAAACGGGCTGTGTCTTTTCTACAGATTGCATGAAAAACTCAGGATCGTTCACTTGTTCTTGAAGCAGTGAAATTTCGTCTTCTAGTTGCTCTAGTTTGGCTGGCAACCCTTCTAACTCTCGCTGCAGTTTATAAGATAATTTCTTAGGCTTGGTTTTAATTGATGCGGTTTTGGGAGTTTCCTCAACCACTTTCTCAACCTTGCTCACATTTTCAACAACTCGAGTTTGAAGAACCTGTGCCCTTTGTTGCTGAGCATCATAGTAACCACCAACAAATTCTTCAATTTTACCATTACCTTCAAAAATCCAGCTGGTTGTCACTGTATTATCAACAAATTGACGATCATGACTGACTAACAGCAACGTACCCTGATAGTTGGCAAGCAAATCTTCTAAAAGTTCCAATGTTTCGATATCTAAGTCGTTAGTTGGTTCATCTAGAATCAATAAATTATTCGGCTTAAGAAAAATACGGGCTAACAGCAAGCGGTTCTTTTCACCACCCGATAGTGCTTTCACTGGCGTTCGTGCACGCTTAGGCGCAAATAGGAAGTCTTGCAGATAACTTAACGCATGACGTTGACGACCACCAACCATCACTTCCTGTTTACCATCGGCCAAATTATCAATCACCGATTTTTCTGGATCGAGGATTTCACGATACTGATCAAAGTAAGCGACTTCGAGCTTGGTACCACAATGTAGTTTGCCACTTTGAACCTGTAGGTCACCTAATAGTAGTTTTAACAAAGTGCTCTTACCGCAACCATTCGGGCCGATAAGCGCAATTCGGTCGCCACGCATAATATTAAAGCTGAAGTTAGAAACAATGTTTTTCCCATCTATGCCGTAACTAATATCTTTAGCTTCAAACACAATTTTACCTGAACGAGCCGCGTCATCGATTTGTAGATTCGCCTTGCCCTGAACTTCGCGGCGATCACTGCGTTCTTCTCTCAGCTTCTTCAGAGCTCTAACACGCCCTTCGTTACGTGTTCGACGTGCTTTGATTCCCTGGCGAATCCAGACTTCTTCTTGGGCGAGTTTTTTATCAAATTCTGCGTTTTGCATCTCTTCAACACGCAGCGCTTCTTCTTTGGCGACTAAATATTGATCATAATCACCCGGAAAAGAACTTAATTTACCACGATCGAGATCAACAATGCGCGTCGACATGGAGTGGATGAAAGCACGGTCATGCGATACAAAGATAATCGAACCTCGAAAATCCTTCAAAAAGCCTTCTAACCATTCAATCGTTGTCACATCAAGGTGGTTCGTTGGTTCATCTAGCAATAACACGTCGGGATCGCAAACCAGTGCTCTTGCCAAAGCGGCTTTGCGCTGCCAGCCACCAGAAAGATCAGTCAACTTGGTATGACCATCTAATTTGAGAGCAGCCATTACATTTTGAATTCGGTCTTCAAAGCGCCATGCACCAGTATGCTCTAGCTGTTCTTGCACTCGAGATAATTTATTAATATTGCTTTCGCTTGGATCTACCGCAATCAGATCGAGAAGATCTTGATAGATCTTAAGAGACTCGCCCACTTCAGCCAAACCACCAGCCACGTAGTCAAAAACGGTTCCGGCTTCATCACGAGGTGGGTCTTGCTCTAATCTGGAAACGACAACATCTTGCGTCACTTGCATTTTGCCGTCGTCCATTACGATGTCGCCAGCAAGAACCTTCATCATTGTCGACTTGCCGGCACCATTTCGGCCAACTAAACAAACGCGTTCGTTTTCTTGCAATGCGAAATCTGCATGGTCAAGTAAAGGGTGGTCACCAAATGCAAGTTGACCATTATGGATGGTGATTAATGCCATTATTTTCTAACCAATGAAGTAATTTTTGTAAGTCAAAGGGCCAATTCAATTCCGATTGTTGATATTTCAATACAGGAATGGTGACACCGTAACGAGAAAAGAGCTCGTCATCAAAGGCGATATCAACAATATCGACTTGATGACTAATCTTGGCTTGCTGAGTTAGCTCAAATGCCATCTCACAAAGATGGCATCCTTCCGTGCTATAAAGAGTGAACAACTTTATACCCTATTCGTTGCTTGTGTGTGCAATAGTCCAACAGTTATGAATCTGCTTATTACGCTCAAAGTCCAAAGGTAATGTTTGTGCCGAAATATTTTTGGCTTCCAATCCGAGCTCTGCAAGCGCGTCTAAATCCATTTTAAAATGACGTTTATTGTTTGAGAAAACAATTATGCCATCTGGGCGCAGAATACGTTTCAAGTTCTCCATCAATTTGATGTGATCTCGTTGGACATCAAAGGTCTGTTCCATGCGCTTAGAGTTCGAAAACGTTGGCGGGTCAATAAAAATGAGATCAAATTGCTCTTTGGCGTTATCTAACCATTGCAAGCAGTCTGCCTGTTCAAAGCGGTGCTGACGGCCAATTTGACCATTTAGCTTCAAATTCTCTTTAGCCCACTCTAAATAGGTTTTCGACATATCCAGTGTCATGGTTGATTTAGCACCACCACAAGCGGCATGCACAGTTGCTGATCCGGTATAAGCAAATAGATTTAAGAAATCTTTGCCTTTCGCCATTTGCCCTAAACGGCGCCGAGTCAATTTATGATCTAAAAACAGCCCAGTATCTAGGTAGTCATGCAAATTAACAATTAACTTAACCCCGTATTCGTTAACCTGCATGGTTTCTGAAACTTGCCCCATTTTCTGGTACTGAGAGCGCCCTTTTTGCTTCTCACGCACTTTAAGTACGACTTTGTTGGCTTCTGTACCAGTCACTTGAATGGCGGCACGAATAATATCCGTTAAGCGACGTTTCGCTTTCTCTTCTGGGATATCTTTAGGCGCGGCATATTCTTGGATCACTAAGTGATCAAGGTATACGTCAATAGCCACATTATATTCCGGTAAGTCCGCATCGTAGATACGGTAACAATCGAGCTCTTCACGTCTTGCCCACTTGCCTATTTTCGCGATATTTTTCTTCAATCGATTCGAGAAATCAGGTGCCACTAGTGATTCTTGTTGAGAGCCATTTACAGTATCAGCCACACGAGCTGAAATTGAGTAGTTCTTTTGGTGACACGGTAACGCACCGTTATTCAATTTGAACTGCTTCTCAGCGCGCATACGTAAGCAGCTAAGCAATTCATCTGAACTTGAGAAGATAGAAGCTTGGCAACCACCAAATTCTGCTTTCAATTGTCCACCAAATGCCGTGTATAACGCAATTAAGCCAGGATGTGTGCCTAAACGCTCACCATAAGGTGGGTTACAAATAACCACCCCGTCTTCAAAGTCGGCTGGACGTTTAATTAGTGCTGCATCACCGAGTTGGAAAGTAATTAAATCTTCAACACCGGCGCGACGTGCGTTGTCTTTAGCTGTTTGTAATACACGAGCATCGTTATCGAAACCAAAAAACTTACAGTCAACTTTTTTGACACCACGTCTGGCTTGTACATTCGCTTCTGATTTAATTTGGGCCCAAAGCTCTGCATCGAAATCTTCTAGCGCTTCAAAGCCCCACTTAGCACGCTTAACGCTAGGTGCCATTCCTGCGGCCATCATAGCGGCTTCAATTAATAAAGTTCCTGAACCACACATAGGATCAAGAAGTGGCTTAGTCTCATCCCACCCACTGCGTAAGATAATCGCTGCCGCGAGCGTTTCACGAAGCGGTGCACGACCCGCTTCTGGACGATAACCGCGTTGATGAAGGCCACCACCAACCATATCGATACCGAGTATGGCTTTCTCTTTGTGTAAACGCACATGCACGCGAAGATCAACACGATCTTTGTCGATCGATGGCCTAGGGAGATTCTTATTAGTAAAGCAATCAACGATGGCATCTTTAACTTTCATCGCACCATATTGGCTATTGCGGATTTCGCGGTTTGTACCATTAAAGTCGACCACAAACCTCTTCGAACTATGGAAATGATTAACCCAATTAACGGCCGTTGCGGACAAGTAAAGATCCATGTCGTTCTGACAGTTAAATTCAGAAAGAACAAGAACAAATCTTGATGCTAGTCGGCTCCACAAACAACAGCGATAAATCTGCTCTTTAGATGCTTTAAATTTCACCCCAGCTTGTACGGGTTTTGCGTCAGCAATCCCTAATTTTGTTAGTTCTTCAACTAATAGGTTCTCAAGACCGTTTGAGGTAACCGCTAGATATTGATTCATACTGTTCTTTTACTGGTAAAAAATGACCTAGCATTATACCTGACATTCCGTTCATTGAGTAAAACAAAGTGTTTCTTTGGGCTCCTCAAGCCTTCAACTGCTCAACTCCTCATCACTTTCCACTTCTATGAACCAAAATAACCACAAAAATCATACCAATCACTTATCTACCGTTTATCAAGGCCCACACACGAAGTGAGTATTTATTCACACCAAAACTGGACTATACCAGATATGATTTATTGGCGTAATTTAGCTACAAATGAATTAAAAATGGGAAGAATCACCCTCATTTCATATCTTAAATCGATATGCTTATTGTCACTTTCTGCAAAATAGATGTGCTAATTTTGTACAAATCTCACATTTGAGATTGGCTACGAGGCTGTGTCTGCGTGAGATTAATAGTAAGAAAGGTCATAGAAAGGCAAAAAAAATCGGCTAATGAGCCGATAGGAAATGAAACAAAGGAACGGAAATAGGTAGAACTTCGCTAGTGCTAACTGACTAAAGCGATATGCTCTTCAAGTAAAATATGGTTGGCGCAAGACATTCTGTCATGCATCACTTTAATAACCTGGCCAAATTCAAGTTGTTTTGAACCTGCATTGAGTACGAAAGGTTGTAAATCAACAAGGGCGCAAAGACTGGCGCAATTCCCTGTTTCTAAAACAATAAAATAGCCTTGGTTGCAATTGTTTAGAAGTTGAACAACATCACCTTCACAAGGTGAAAAACCTTGGCCTTGGTAGTCAAAGAACCAACTTTTCGGCTGAACTGGCTTATGGAAGCGCTTTGCAGCTACACAATACAGTGCCAGTTCCGCTTGTCGTGGCTCACTCAAGCTAAGGTAACTAATTTGTTCTCTATAGGTTTGAAATGCCGATGCATCATCAACTGAAAAATGATTATTAACAAAGGCGCAGTCTACAAGTAGATTACGGGAAAGATTGGTTTTAAAAACCATCTCATCGCCAAGGTCTAGCATCAGATAGCCTTCACTATCCGAGTAGTACCAATTCCATTTATCACTTGGTTTAAGCATCGTTCCAACTCTTTAATTTTAGTGGATTATCAAACTATTAGGCAAAACGCTTAATTACCTTTGTTAATCATTAACTTCAATTTTAAGAATAGAAATAGAAAAAAAAAGAGGAAATGAATAGTTCATTTCCTCTTCTATGACCCAGTCACTTTTATATAAACGGGGTAAATCAAATGCTTTATAGATTTTTTACAATATCTCTAACCAAACCTGGGCCGTGGTAGATAAATCCAGAATAAACCTGAACAAGTTTAGCTCCTGCTAGCATTTTTTCTTTCGCTGCGATACAAGAGTCAATACCACCTACCCCAATAATAGGTAGTTTGTCACCTAGTTGTTCGTATAGGCACTTAATCACTTCAGTACTTCTAGATTGGACAGGACGTCCACTTAACCCACCCGCCTCGTTCGCAAATTTCATTCCTTCCACTAACGAGCGATCTAATGTGGTGTTAGTTGCAATAACACCATCGATGTTATTTTTGATCAACGATTGGCAAATCTGCTTAATTTCATCATCACTGAGATCTGGTGCGATCTTCAATGTTAGCGGCACATATTTATCATGCAGCTTGGCAAGTTCAGACTGTTTTGCTTTCAATACAGCAAGCAGATCATCTAATGCTTCACCATACTGAAGAGATCTTAACCCTGGCGTGTTGGGAGACGAAATATTTACAGCAATATATCCCGCGTATTGGTACACCTTCTCCATACAAATTAGGTAATCATCTGCCCCATTTTCAATCGGCGTATCTTTATTTTTACCAATATTGATACCAATGATTCCGTCGTACTTGGCTTTCTTTACATTCTCAACAAGGTTATCAACCCCTAAGTTGTTAAAGCCCATGCGGTTAATAATGCCTTCCGCTTGCACTAAACGAAATAGGCGTGGTTTATCGTTACCTGGTTGAGGGCGCGGTGTTACCGTACCGACTTCAACAAAACCAAAACCCATCGCACCAAATGCTTCGATACATTCACCATTTTTATCGAGACCTGCTGCCAACCCTACTGGGTTTTTAAAGGTCAGTCCCATACATTCTACTGGACGATTAGGTAAGTGTTGACGATAGAAGATATCGAGAGGAGTGCCTGTTAAGCGTTTAAAGTTTTCAATCGCAAGATCATGTGCCTTTTCGGCATCAAGTTGGAAAAAGCCAGTCCTGGCTAAGCGATAAAGCATTGTGCCTCCGAAATAAAAAAGCCCCGTATAAACGGGGCGTTATTATTTACTCATTTGCTGCACAATTCAAATTTAAAAGTACTAATTCCCTTAATGCCACCGAGAATTTTGCAAATTCATGCACAGACCCCACTTTAAACTCATTTAAAATGCTCTCCCAACGAACTAATGACAGTTCGTTACTCACTATCCACTCGTCTAGCGCTTTGATTACATCTAACTCATCCGAACTGCAGGCACAATTAAGTACCTGAGCCGTTAATTGGCGTTGCTGCCAATCTAAATCTTCGCGGAATGCGGCACGAGCTAAAGCTTGCCAGTTATTATCCACACTTTGGCCGTTGATCTGTTTTAAGAACCAATGCAACGACAAACGATCGCCCAAGTTAAAGTAAAGTTTGGCAGTTTTAGCGACTGTTTTACCTTTTTCACGAGCCACTGTGGATATATCCAGTACTGAGTAAAGGCTAGACAAACGAGCAACATAATTGGCAAGTTCAGCATTAATCCCTTTATCGATCCATACTTGAGCCATCGCGTTATGTTCGGCTACTTCATCTGCGACCAGCATGGTGTCTAAATCTGCAGCAACAGCGTGTACATCATTTTGGTACAAAGCAACCAGCTCTTTAACGGATTGTTTACCAGAGCGATTACGTAATAACCAACGAGATAAACGACGTAATGTTCGGCGCACTAAGAAAATAACTTCGTATTGCGCACTCGCCTCTGCTTTATTATCCAGTTGTCTAACTTGTTCTAGCACTTGCCCTAAACCATAAATTTCTCTGGCTGCAGTATAAGCGTTCGCAATATCAACCACATTTGCCCCAGTCTCTTCTTGAAGACGAGTGACAAAATTACAACCCATTTCATTAACCATTTGGTTGGCCAAAGCGGTGGCAATAATTTCTGCACGCAATGGGTGGTTTTGCATGTGTTGCGAATAGTTACGTCGTAACTCTGTCGGGAAATAGCGAATAAGCTGTTGGGCATGAAATTCATCGTGTGAAATTTCTTCACAAGCTAGTTGCTCTTTCAAGACCATTTTGCCGTAAGCAACCAACACTGAAAGCTCTGGACGCGTTAAGGCGAAGCCTTGTTTTTCACGTTCAAGCAACGTTTCATCATCTGGAATGTATTCTAATGCTCTATCAAGATGGCCAGCTTTTTCCAAGGTATGGATAAAGCGAATTTGCTCTTTCACCAAGGATACGCCTTGCTGCTCTGTCACCGAAATAGACTCTGACTGGTCGTATGCATCATCAAGAACAATCTCACCGACTTCATCTTCCATCGATTCTAAGATTTGATTGCGTTGCTTAACGGTGAGATCACCGTTTGCGACTAAGCCATTAAGGAAGATCTTAATATTGACTTCATTGTCTGAACAATCAACACCACCGACATTATCAACAAAGTCGGTATTCACACGACCACCAGCCAAAGCGTATTCGATTCGGCCAAGCTGGGTCATACCTAAATTACCACCTTCGCCAATCACTTTGGCTCGTAGCTCTCGACCATCAATACGCAATGCGTCATTTGCGCGATCACCCACATCACTATGTGTTTCTTTTGATGACTTAACGTAAGTACCGATCCCACCGTTCCATAGAAGATCAACTTCCATTTTTAAGATCAATTTAATCAGATCATTTGGTGCTACTGTCGCTTTCTTCGTGCCCAACATTTTCTGAATTTCAGGCGTTAGTGTGATTGATTTCGCTTTGCGAGAAAATATACCACCACCTTTTGAAATCAATTTTGGGTTGTAATCTTCCCAACTAGAGCGCGGTAAATTAAATAGTCGATTACGCTCTTCCCAGCTTTTCGCTGAGTCAGGCGTTGGGTCAATGAAGATGTGCAAATGGTTAAATGCGGCCTGCATACGAATATGTTTGGATAACAGCATGCCATTACCAAACACATCACCGGCCATATCACCAATACCAATCGCAGTGAAATCGGTGGTTTGACAATCAATCCCCATTTCACGGAAATGGCGTTTGACAGATTCCCAACCACCTTTTGCGGTGATCCCCATAGCCTTATGATCGTAGCCATTTGAACCACCAGAGGCAAAAGCATCACCTAACCAGAAGTTATATTCAGCCGATACTGAGTTGGCAAGATCTGAGAATGTTGCAGTACCTTTGTCTGCTGCCACAACCAAATACGGATCATCGTCATCATGGCGAACCACATTTTTGGGCGGTATAACTTCACCTTCAATAATGTTGTCTGATACATCAAGCAATGCACGAATGAAGCGTTTATAGCAGCGTTGGCCTTCTGCAAAAATCTCATCACGTGTCGTAAACATATGTTGTTTCTTACACACGAACCCACCTTTTGCACCAACTGGTACGATAACGGTGTTTTTCACTTGCTGTGCTTTAACTAGGCCCAAAATTTCTGTACGGAAATCTTCTTGACGGTCAGACCAACGTAGACCACCACGCGCGACCTTACCACCACGTAGATGTACACCCTCGATGTCAGGTGCATAAACGAAGATTTCAAATGCTGGCACTGGTGCTGGAATTTCAGAAATTTCACTTGGTTTCATTTTTAGCGACAACCAAGGTTTGATCTGTTTATTTTCATCCAACTGGAAATAGTTAGTACGAATGGTGGCCGTGATCATTTCCATATAACGACGAATAATACGATCATCATCCAAACTATCAACACGATCTAACTCTTCTGTGATGGTATTGATAAGATCGGTTTGACCTTTTTGAGCGCCTTTATATTTAGGATCAAAACGTTTTAAGAACAGCTCCACCAGCCCTTTTGCTACATCAGGATAATGGTTAAGTGTATCTTCAATATATTGCTGACTGAATGGGAAACCCACTTGGCGCATATAACGAGCGTAAGCTCTAAGAATAGACACTTCACGACCAGTGAGTGATGCACCAAGCACTAAGCGGTTGAAGCCATCACTTTCTAATTCACCAACCCAAATTGCCGCAAACGCTTGTTGGAAACGATCTCGTGCCTCACGAAGATCGACACTTTTCTCGCTTTTATGCAGCATAGAAAAATCAAGGATCCAATACGTTTGCCCATTGAGTTTTCGCACTTCATAAGGTGACTCACCAATCACTCTTAACCCCAAGTTTTCAAGCATGGGCATCACATCAGATAGATGGATCGGTTGATCTCGGTGATACAGTTTCAAGCGAACCGCTTTGGAATCTACCGCCTCTTCTTGAGGTCGATAAAACAACATGCCCAGTTTGTTCTCTTCATTTAGCGCTTCGAGTCTTTGAATATCATCGACAGCGGAACCGGGCATCATGTCTTCTTTATACGAACGAGGGAATGCACGCATGTAGTCTTTTGATAATGGCAAACCTTTACTTTCGCCAAAATTAGACACTATCGCGTCAGACAAGCGGTCGTCCCAAGTTGATGATGCTTCCATTAAATTTTGCTCTACTGTTTTAACATCGACATCCATGTTGTTGTTATCAACACGAACAATGTAATGTGTTCTCGCAAGTGGGCTTTCAGAAAAATAGGTAGTGAATTCGACTTCTTGTTCACAACCAAAATATTGTTGGAAAATTCTTTGAGTTTGACGACGAAGTTCTGTGTTGTAACGCTCTTTGGTAACATACACCATACAGCTGAAGAAACGTCCAAACGGGTCTTTTCGCACAAATAAGCGCAGCAGATCCCGATCTTGCATTTGTACAACACCCATTCCAACTTCAAGCATCTCTTCTTCACGCGCTTGTAGTAGTTCATCACGTGGGTAGTTTTCTAGAATATTTTGCAGTGCTTTGTATGAGTAAGAACCTTCACGATAACGGCTGGATTTTAAAATACGTTCAACTTTTTCACGAATAAGCGGGATCGTTTCTACACTCTGGTTATACACCGCAGAAGTATACAAACCACTAAAGCGATGTTCACCAATCACTTTTCCCGATTTATCAAACTTCTTAATGCCAATGTAATCGGTATAAGCTGGGCGATGAATACGAGACTGAGTGTTGCCTTTTGTCACAATAAGCAAAAATGGCTTTTTTGCCTCAAGGCGTGCTGAATCCGGAAAATCAGATAATTTAACACTGCGAACTCGCTTAGCATCCGCAAATAACCCCAAACCTTGATCGGGTGTAGGTCTTAATTCGGTGTCCCCTTCAATGGAAACCAAATCAAACTCTTTGTAGCCCATAAAGGTAAAGTTATGGTTACCAAGCCAACGCAAAAACTTTATCGTCTCTTCATAACGATCGCTTTCCACTGGGATAAATTCTTTTTGGGTTTCGAGCTGAGCAATGACTTGATCTAGCTTTTCAACCATTGGTCGCCAATCTTGCACCACTAAACTGGTATCACTTAAGATACTTAATAACTCATTTTTCAACACTGTCATTGTGTCTTTACTGCTCAGGCGATCAACCTCAATATGGAAAAGTGACTGCAATGCCCCTTCACCTTGGTTAATCGATGTAATATCACCATTTTCTGAACGGGCAATTTGAGTGGGACCATTAAGCATTAAATGCGATGAAAGATCTAAACGGCTTAATGCCATTTTGACTGAGTCCACAAGGAATGGACTATCTGGAATAACAATCTCAACAATTGTATGAGTTGATTGCCAACCTTGGCGGCTTACTGTTGGGTTGAAGACACGTACCGAACGTTCTTCTGGATTTTTTTCGTTGATATGATGCCAAAGGCTAACCACCGCACCATAAAGATCCGATTCATTACGTTCAGTGAGATCGTCATTGGAAATATTACTAAACAAATGTTGAGCAAGTTGAGTCACTAAGGGTTGATGAGCAAGGTCGAGTTTGTCTTGAATCAGTTGATACACCTTTTCAAGTAAAACTGGCACTAAAGTTTCACGCGCAGTCATGGCAGACTCCAAGATTATTATTTTTGTAGGGATGATGTAAGCATAGCGCTTACACTGTGCAGTGCATGGCTATATTGTAAAAGTTTTATTGATAAATAGTTAATGATTTTGAGGGTGGTCTGAGGTGAAATGTTTGAGAATGTGATTGAGATTCCTATTTAAATATCTAGGAAATCAGTCGGTCACAGCATTTCTAACTTTACAAACTTATTATTTTGGTCAGTTATCAATCTAAATCGACCTTTTACTCCAATTTGACTAATAAATGGACGAAATTTAGCGGCAGGCAGTTGTAGACGTAAACCTTGATCGGTGATCACTTGCACACTACTAGCAACACCAGAATAGTGCGCTAAGTACGCTTGGTAGGAAATGTTTAACGAGAAGTAATATTGATTCATAGCATTCAATGAAAAGTGAGGCGACACATTACTGCCGCCTCATACTAGTTAAGATTCAAGTGCTTTTGTCACTTTCTCAAATAGATCGCGAGCTAAATCATCCATCGATTTCAGCATTTCAAGCTCTGCTTTGATCAGCGCTTGACGCTCTTCATCGTACAATCTGAATTTCAGTAATGGGTCGATAAGGCGCGAAGCAACTTGTGGGTTACTGTTGTTTAATTCACGTAGAATTTCACCTGCAAATCGATAACCCTCTCCAGATTTAGCATGGAAGTTAACGGGGTTCGCATTCAGGAATGAGCCGACTAAGCTACGAATACGATTAGGATTTTTTAGACTGAACGCTTCATGATTCATGGTTTGTTTAATTACATCTAGCACGTTTTGTGCAGGGTTCGTGCCTTGCAGGATAAACCATTTATCCATGACTAAACCGTCGTGTTTCCACTTATCGCTGTAGTCAGCCATTAGCGATTCACGACAAGCAAGTTGCGCACTGTTCGCCGCACTCATGGCCGCCATGGTATCGGTCATGTTATTAGCCGTATTGTATTGCGTTACCACCAAATCATTACCTTTAGTGGTGTAAGCTAGATATGCCAAGCAAGTATTGCGCAATGCTCTTTTACCAATCGATTGGTGATCAATGGAATAGTGTGCTTGTTTTAAGCTGTTGTATACCGCAGTAAGCTCATCTTCGAGAGCATTCGACAACTGGACTTTTATTGCTTTAAGTACCATGGCAATGGCATCAACATCAACACGCTTATACCACCCAGACACTTCGTTATGACTTGGTAGAGATAGCATTTCAGCAATGAACGCTGGTTCAAGTGAATCACTAAGCAAAACACCACGAAATGCATCAATTACCGATTCAGCTAGGTCAACATCTTTACCGGCTTGAACCCCAAGTACATTACTACGGATATATTTCGCCAATAGCATCTGTCCTGCATCCCAGCGGGCGAATTCATTACGTGCATTCACCATAAGGAAAGTTAGTTCATCATCGCTGTATTCGTATTCAAGCTTAACTGGCGCAGAAAATTCACGCAGCAAAGAAGGTACTGGTTTTTCCGTAACATTCTCGAATACGAAGGTTTGCTTCG
This sequence comes from Vibrio sp. S12_S33, assembly GCF_963889785.1. Lineage (NCBI taxonomy): Bacteria > Pseudomonadati > Pseudomonadota > Gammaproteobacteria > Vibrionales > Vibrionaceae > Vibrio > Vibrio sp. S12_S33. The sequence goes on from NZ_CAWPQZ010000003.1 coordinate 145,158, forward strand.
CATCCTTCACATTAAGCACATTAGTAATAGGTTTTCCATTACACTGTAACGGAATCACATCGCCATTTTTAGCATACAACTCTATATCAAACGGAATATGCAGTGGTGCTTTTTCTTTTTGTTCATGCGTTTCTTCAGTCACTTGCTCAATGGTTAACGAATAAGTTTGCTGTTGTGCATTGTATTCACTGCTGACTGAAACAATCGGTGTTCCCGACTGGCTATACCACAAACGGAACTGCGCAAGATCAACACCTGATGCATCTTCCATCGCGGAAACAAAATCTTCACAAGTTGCCGCCGTGCCATCGTGACGTTTAAAATAGAGCTTCATCCCTTTTTGGAATGCAGCTTCACCTAATAAGGTGTGCATCATTCGAATAACTTCACTGCCCTTCTCGTAAACCGTCAAAGTATAGAAGTTATTCATTTCTATCACTTTATCAGGACGAATTGGGTGTGACATAGGGCTGGCGTCTTCAGCAAATTGTGGCCCACGAATGGTACGCACATTGCTGATTCGGTTCACTGCACGGGAACCAAGATCGGATGAAAACTCTTGATCACGAAAAACGGTCAGTCCTTCTTTTAAACTCAATTGGAACCAATCACGACAAGTGACTCGGTTTCCAGTCCAGTTATGGAAATACTCGTGACCAATCACGGCTTCAATACCTAAGTAATCGGTATCGGTTGCCGTTTTCTCGTTTGCCAGTACAAATTTGGAATTAAAAACATTTAAGCCTTTGTTTTCCATTGCCCCCATATTGAAGAAATCAACCGCAACGATCATGTAAATGTCTAAATCGTACTCAAGGTCAAAGCGCTCTTCGTCCCACTTCATTGAATTAATCAAAGAAGTCATCGCATGTCCAGCACGATCTAAATTACCTTTATCTACAAAGATCTCGAGGGCGACATCACGACCTGACTTGGTTTTATATTGATCACGCAATACGTCAAAATCGCCAGCAACAAGGGCAAATAAATAGGCTGGCTTCGGATGTGGGTCCTGCCATTTAACCCAGTGACGCCCTTCCGACAAATCGCCTTGGTCAATACGGTTACCATTACTTAATAAATATGGATATTGTAATTTGTCTGCAATTACGGTGGTGGTGTATTTCGCCAATACGTCCGGACGGTCGAGATAATAGGTAATACGACGAAAACCTTCCGCTTCACATTGGGTACAGAACGCACCACCCGATTTGTATAAACCTTCTAATGCTGTGTTAGCTTCAGGGTTAATTTGAGTGATGATCTCTAATTCAAATTGTTGAGGTAGTGAAGAGATCGACAAACCAGTTTCCAGCAATTGAAAATCGTGCCACTCTACTCCATTGACTTTCAAGGACTTTAGTTCAAGGCCTTCACCATCAAGTACTAGCTGGTTGCTTTCGTTCTTTTGCTGGACTTGAGAGACAGCTGTCACCAATGTACTGCTATCAAAGAGATCGAAGGTAAGTTCAAGTTCAGTGATGCCGTGTGACGGCGCTTGATAATCTTTGCGGTACTTGGCTTGCGGAGTATGAGCCATGTCGGAATCCTTTTTGACGAAATGAAATGTGACTGCCTATATCTAAGGCTTGTTATCATTAATAACAACCCCTCATATCAAAAAACGAGGTATTTTATACAAACACCCCATTAAATTGCTGACAATTTAAACATATAAAACAGAAATGACTACCTATAAGAGCCAAAACAGTGTATCCAATTTAGCTAACGAACACGTGTTAAGACTGCAAACATAGACCCGCCTTCAACCTCTAACGTCAAGGTATCACGGGCTAAAGTGTAGCGTGTATCATGCTCTCCATCTCTATAGAGCAGGACTAGGTGATCACCTTCTGTATAGTAAACACCTTTATGAACCGACTCGTTGCCATTAATGCCACTTACTCGTAACATAAAGACAAAATCAGGTTGTAATACTAAGTCTAACTTGTTGATATTAATAGAGGATAAATCTTCACCTGATATTTGTTCACTTAACCAAACACCTGCTAAGGCGTTCGGTAAAACTTTAGTAAAAGTCACACCATTTAGATTGAGTAAATTATGATTGCTTTCATACTCGTAAACTTGTGGCTGAGATGATGTCACTCCAAGTATCAGTGTGTTGCTATTAGCATCAAAATCACCTTGCCATTGATCAACACTGAAATCTTTCTTCTGGATATTAATTGTAAAACGGTAATTCGATTCCAAGGTCAATTTAATGGCTCGAAAATTTTCAGAAGATGAGTCAGGGTTATCATTGAGTAGATACCAATCACCAAGCAAAAATGGAAGATCAAACTGGGTTAAATCAGTATGTTTAGTACTTTCACTGCTGTAAACACTGTGCGTAACTAAAACGGTGATACAGGCAACAATTAGAGTAATCCATTTCATAGCACGTCCCTCACTTTTCATTAAGCTTAGGACCCGTTTTACGATGGCGCGACGGTATTTGATCTATATCACGTTATTTATTTGGTCTAAATAAGATCAAAAAAGCGAGCCGCAGGGCTCGCTTTAGATTGGATAGCTTAATTAATTTAGCATATCGACCGTAATTGCAACGGCTTCATCTAAATAAACATCTGGGGCTTCGTAATCTTTTGGTATATCCTGCAATGTCTTGAATGGTTTATCACCACTCTCGGTTTGTCGCAAGTTGATACGAGTCAAACGTAACTGATCGGCTTTATCGCTTTCTTGCTTACGTACTTGCTCATTAAGAGAGATGGTATTGTCATCTTTCTCTGCTTTGTACTTAACAATATCCTCGCGAATAAAACCAAACTCTCTGTCTCTTGCGATACGAGCTTGATGTTTAGTCGACAAGCTAACAATTAGACTTTCATTACCCTGTAACTTATCATATTTCGCTTTATCAATATGATCCCAAGGTAGAGCGTTTGGCTCAACACTTTCCCCCGTGTCACTCGCTTCAATCGCAGTTGGGAACGCGATATCAGGGACAACCCCTTTATTTTGCGTACTACCACCATCAATTCGGTAAAACTTTTGAATCGTGTATTGAACGTAGCCTAACTCTTTATCAAATAAATCATAAATATGATTAAGCGAACGATGCTGTTGAACCGTCCCCTTGCCGAAGGAGTTCTCTCCTAAGATAATCGCTCGACCATAGTCTTGCATTGCCGCTGCAAAAATTTCAGATGCAGAAGCACTGTAGCGATTAATCAGTACCGTCATTGGACCTTGATAACTGATTTTACCATCGGTATCGCTGTTAACGTTGACACGACCATAACTATCACGAACTTGAACGACAGGACCACTTTCGATAAACAGACCAGAAAGCGCTGTGGCTTCAGTGAGAGCTCCACCACCATTGTTTCGTAAATCGACGATGATGCCATCAACATTTTTTTGTTTAAGCTCTGCAATAAGTTTGTCTGTATCTTTTGACAAACCGACGTAGAAACTCGGTACTTCTAACACACCGATTTTCTTGTCATTTATTTCAATGATTTCAGACTTAACCGCTCGGTCTTCTAAGCGAATTTTATCGCGCACAATAGTTACAACGTGACTTTTAGCATCTTTACCTTCCGGCAAAATTTGCAACTGAACCTTGGTTCCTTTCGGGCCTTTTATCAGTTGTACAACGTCGTCTAATCGCCAACCAATAACGTCAACGATATCTTTACCATCTTGGCCAACACCAATAATCCGGTCACCTTCACCTAACTGTTTGCTAGTCGATGCAGGACCACCAACCACCAGCGAACGAATAACCGTATAGTCATCTGTCATCTGCAATACCGCACCAATACCTTCCAATGAGAGGTTCATTTCTGATTGAAACTGTTCAGCATTGCGTGGAGACAAATAGCTAGTGTGTGGATCCACTTCTCTAGCAAAGGCATTCATGTAAAGCTGGAAAACATCTTCACTATGAGTCTGAGACAAACGTTTAATGGCATTGTTGTAACGTTTACCTAGCGTTTCCTTAATCTCTGGCCACTCTTTACCCGTTAACTTAAGGTTTAACGCATCATATTTAACGCGTTTACGCCACAGTTCATCCAGCTCTGCTTTATCTTTCGGCCACGAAGCCTTTGAGCGATCAAGCTCCATTGATTCATCAGTATCAAAAGTAATTTCTTGATCTAAAAGAGAAAGAGCATATTGAAAGCGTTCAAAACGTTTGTGCATTGATAAATTGTACACATCAAATGCAATTTGGTTGTTACCCGCTTTAAGTTGATCATCAAGTTGAGTTGACCATGCTTTGAAAGAATCGATATCAGCTTGAGTATAGATATTACGATTATAATCAAGCAGTTCTAGATAACGATTGAATATTGCTTGAGAAAAGCTGTCATCAAGATTGAAGTGCTTGTAATGAGAACGGGTGAAACGGGAAGTAACACGTTTACTCGCCGTTTCATGTTGAACTTCAGGAGTGAGAAGAGGAAGATCCTCTTGACTCAACTTGGCTTCTAAAGCCTGAGCTGATGAAACTGCTAGCCATAGGCTAGCAGCAATCAACGTTAATTTTGAACGGCATTTCATGCGTAGGAATTTCTCCTTTAAGCGCGCAAGTGCTCCACTTTTACAACCATTTGTAGGCCATTAACAAGTTGAACGCGCACATCTTCCTTATTAATTTCAACAATGGTCGCAGCCATGTTTCCTTTACCCATGTTTACGTTCACTTGCTTACCAGTGATCATTTCATCGGCATTTAAAGCACGTGTCTCTACCGGTTTTTCAACTTTCTGAGCTTTAGCTTGCGGACGACGAGCTTGAGGCTTCTTCGCTTTTGGCTGCTTCGCTTTCGCTTCTTCACGTGCTTTCTGTGCTTGTTCTTTACGACGCGCTTGCACACGAGCTTTGCTCTCTGCCAAGGCAGCTTGTGCATGCTCTACATGTTCTTCTTCTAATTCACCACATGGGTTACCATCAAGGTCAACGCGAGTCGCACCCGCTTTAACACCATGTAGGTAACGCCAAGATGACGTGTACTGTCTTAACGCAGCACGTAGCTGAGTTTTGCTTACTTTTTCATCTTCGCTTAGACGTTCAGCAAGATCTTGAAAAATACCAATTTTTAGAGGTTTGGCTTCACCTTCTAAAGTAAAGCACTTTGGGAAACATTCAGCAATGTACGCAATCACTTCTTTGCTGTTTTTTAACTTTTCAGTGTTTTCCATGAGGATTCCTGGTTTATGCGGCTTTTCCGCGAGGCATTAATATAAATATGTTCGGTATTATAGTGACCTAAATGCGAAAAACCACAGGCAATGACCAATTTATGCCTTGTTAGCGTGTGAATTGAGCAGCTTTTCTATCTCAACCATCAATTCTGTTAGTCCTTTTTCATCAATTTCTGAAAAACGGCCAATACTTGGGCTATCAATATCTAATACCCCTGCTACATTACCATTGATTAAAAATGGAATAACAAGCTCAGAATTACTCGCCGCATCACAAGCGATATGCCCTTCAAATGCGTGGACATCGTAAATACGTTGAACAGTATTGCTAGCGGCTGCCGTACCACACACGCCTCGCCCTAACGGAATGCGAACACAGGCAGGTTGACCTTGAAATGGGCCAAGCACTAGTTCACCATCTTTGATCAAATAAAAGCCAACCCAATTGAGATCCTCTAATTCCATATTAAGTAACGCACTTAAATTTGAAAGGTTCGCAATTAGATCCGTTTCAGATTCCAATAGCGCTAAGGCTTGTTTGGTTAAGCGCTGGTAATGTTCTATGTTCATATTAGCTAAACTTCCAATTGAAAACTAAAGACATCCGTTTTTGAACGACGTACAATTTCGCCACAATATAAATAGGATGCATTCTCATTATAATGATTAATTCAAGTGACACTATTAGCCGTTCTTGGTTGATAAAACAAGTAAAAAAACATCGAGCAACTTTGCTGTTTGCCAACGCCATTGCAATAGCTGCCACTTTAATCAGTGTCCCTATCCCCTTGCTTATGCCATTGATGGTCGATGAAGTACTTCTCAATAAACCCGCATCCGGTTTGGTAATGATGAATGCCATCTTACCGACAGCATGGCAAACCCCAACAGGCTATATTGGGTTAACCTTATTGCTGGTCGTGTTGATGCGCAGCGTAAGCCAGGCTCTGAATATTCTTCAAAGCCGCCAATTCACTCTTGTTTCTAAGACCATCACCTATCATATGCGCGCTAAAATGATCGATAAATTAGGTCGAATTAGTATTCAACAATACGAGACAAGAGGTAGTGGCGGTATCAATGCTCACTTGATTACAGACATCGAAACTATCGATCAGTTCATTGGTAGTACGCTGAGCAAATTTATCATTAGCCTCTTTACTGTTATTGGTACTGCAGCCGTGCTGCTATGGCTTGAATGGCGACTTGGGTTGTTCATTTTATTAGTGAATCCAATTGTCATTTACTTTTCACGTAAACTGGGCAGTAAAGTAAAGCACCTCAAGAAACGCGAAAACCAATCTTATGAGCGTTTTCAAAATCGGCTGGTAGAAACTTTAGACGGTATTTACCAACTTCGTGCTGCTAATAAAGAACGTGTATTTCTAAATCAATTAAAAATGCAAGCGAACCAAGTACGAATCGATGCTGATAAGTATGCTTGGCAATCTGAAGCAGCTGGGCGCGTTTCTTTTCTTCTCTTCCTACTCGGTTTTGAGCTTTTCAGAGCCGTAGCAATGTTGATGGTTCTGTTTAGTGATTTAACCATTGGTCAAATTTTTGCCGTATTTGGCTATTTGTGGTTTATGCTAGGTCCGGTTCAAGAGCTGCTAGGCATTCAATTTTCTTGGTACAGTGCCAAAGCTGCCTTTACTCGCATCAACGCTCTACTATCGCTTGATGAAGAGCCAAGACCGATAAGTAAAATCAACCCATTTACGCAGCAAAAGCAGGTTGATGTAGAAATATCACACATCAATTTTGCCTACGATAACGACCAAAATGTGCTAACAGATCTGTCACTGAGTATTCCTCGCGGTAAAAAAGTCGCCTTAGTCGGCGCTAGTGGTGGTGGTAAATCAACACTGATTCAGCTGTTGATTGGTATGTATCAACCCAAATCTGGAGAAATTCGTTTTAATGGCGCCACAACCGAAGAGATCAGTTTTGATATTATTAGAGATAATATAGCCGTTGTATTACAGCAACCTATACTATTTAACGATACTTTGAGGCATAATTTGACTTTGGGTGAGCATTACGATGAAACCCAACTTTGGCAGGCGCTACAAATTGCCCAAATGCAGGATGTTATTGCTAATTTGAGTGACGGACTGGATACTTTAATTGGGCGAAACGGCATTCGGCTATCAGGTGGACAACGCCAACGTTTAGCGATTGCTCGTATGGTGCTTAGTGATCCTAGATTCGTTATTTTGGATGAAGCCACTTCAGCATTAGACACCGCCACTGAAGCAGCGCTGCATGATGCTTTAAACGATTTTTTGAGTGGCCGAACCACATTAATTGTTGCGCATCGCCTTTCAGCCGTGAAACAAGCAGACATCATTTACGTGCTTGAAGATGGCCAAGTAAGCCAAACTGGTACGCATCGGGAATTAGTAACACAAGATGGTTTATATCAAACGTTATATGGAAATATACAGTCACACGTCACTCAGTGACAACGTCACCAAGAGTGAGGCTCTTGTTTGCCTGTGAAAGTTCTTGAACAACATCCTAGTGCGTCAAATGCTATCAGACTCTGCCAAGGCTGCGAACTGGCGGTTGATATAGTTGAAGTCGCACAAGGTAAAAGTGCTTATTGTCCTCGCTGCGGTACTCAACTGTACCGCGGGGGTAAACCATCTTTATCTGGTGACCTTGCGATAGCGATAACCTGCTTATTACTGTTCATTCCTTCGCATTTTTTCGATTTTATTAGTATTCGTTTGGTTGGCGTAATGATTCCCGCCACCCTACCCTCAGGGGTATTGGCTTTGATGGATGAAGGCTTTTTTCTGATTGCATTACTGGTTTTGTTTTGCAGTTCGATTGCCCCATTTTTAGTGTGTTCTTCAGTGGTCACAGCGCATATGGCACTGCGCTTTCGCTGGTTTTCTGTACTTAACTATTCGCTTATTATCATTCACAAACTAAAATCTTGGGTGATGATCGATGTTTTTTTGATCAGCGTGGCGGTTTCTTGCTTTAAACTTCAAGATTATTCAGATATTCATATTGGTGTTGGGCTGTATGGTCTGGTGTTATTACAATTGGCTACGGTTCTACTTGCTACCCGCGTCAGCGTGAGACGTTATTGGGAAGCATGGAAACCAGAAAATCAATACACATTTGAACATAAAGATGTCCACTGCCATCATTGTCATTTATCGCAACCCGAAAGCCACCATTGTGTCCGCTGCGAACAAAAGCTCTATCACCGTAAGCCTAATTCAATACAGCGTACCTGGGCCTATTTAATCGCTGCAAGCATTGCTATTTTCCCTGCAAACCTTATCCCAATATCAATATTGATCACCAATGGACAACGATTGGAAGACACCATTTTTTCTGGTGTTGCATCATTAATTAATAGTGACATGGTCGGAATCGCCATCATTATTTTTGTTGCAAGTATTGTCGTACCTATTATCAAAATTTTTGGCCTGACCTATTTGCTTCTTGCAATCAAATTCAAACGGCAAGTGTACCATCGGCAGCGCATGACGATTTTTTTTGCTATTAAATGGATAGGTAAATGGTCTGTTATGGATCTGTTCGTAATTTCAATTATGCTGACATTAGTCGATCGAGGGCAAATCCTCGATTTTACACCGGGTTATGGTGCTGTCGCCTTTGGCATGGTCGTCGTATTGACTATGTTAGCGGCTGAAAGCATGGACCCTCGACTCATCTGGGATAACTACCCAGATACATCAGAAAAAAATGAGCTTTCAAATGAGTAAATCAGCTTCAACCCAGAATTCTTACACTCCTGATGTGAAAAGAAATAAAGGTATTTCTCCTCTATGGATTTTACCGATACTAACCATGTTGCTTGCCGGATGGTTGGTTACAAAAGCAATTCACGATGCAGGAGAAAGAATTCAAATTTATTTTTCGGATGCTCAAGGTTTAGTTGCTGGTAGAACAACCATTCGCTACCAAGGCTTAGAAGTCGGTATGGTACGTGATATCAACTTATCTGAAGGGTTAGAAAGCATTTACGTGGATGCAGATATTTATCCAGAAGCAACCCAACTGCTCAATGATCAAACGCGTTTCTGGTTAGTCAAACCAACCGCTAGCCTTTCAGGTATTTCTGGGTTGGACGCGCTAGTATCAGGTAACTATATTGCGATTCAACCGGGCAATGAAGGTACCTCGACGGATCACAATAACACCTTTCGCGCTTTAGATAATGCTCCTTCAGATTTACAACCCGAGCAAGGGTTGATTATTTCTTTGAAAGCACGTGATTTAGGGGGGCTTTCTATTGGCTCTCAAATTGTCTATAAGAAAATACCTATAGGCGAAGTCTTTAACTATCAACTCGATAAAGACGCAAAATCAGTCATCATCCAAGCCTCTGTCGATGATGAATATCGACACATCATTACTAATGAAAGCCGTTTTTGGAATGTCAGTGGCATTGGTGCCAGTATTGGTTTTGAGGGAGTTGATGTTCGATTAGAAAGCCTCAGCGCTCTTATTGGTGGGTCCATCGCAGTCGATTCCCCTGATGGTGGAGAACCCGTCAAACAGAATACCCAGTTTAGACTCTATAGAGATTTAAAAACAGCAGGTCGTGGTATTCCCGTCAAGATAACCCTACCCGATCAACATAATATTGGCTCAACTGGAGCTCCTATCATGTATCGCGGAATTGAAATTGGCCAAGTGACAAACTTGCAATTAAGCCAAGGACGAAAACAAGTCGTTGCCTCTGCCGCCATTCAACCTGCTTTCAGTGACATGCTAAATTCTGGTAGTCGCTTTGTATTAGAAGAGGCAAAAGTTTCACTCTCGGGCGTTGAAAACATTGGTAACTTAATCAAAGGTAATTATTTGACTCTGGTTCCAGGAGAAGGCAGCAAGGCAAGGAGCTTCACCGCTATCCGACAATTTGAGTTCAACCAGTCACAAGCTAAATCCATTGCAATTAAACTTATTGCAGACAGCTCATATGGGTTAGATGTTGGCACTCAAATTCTATATCGAGGCATTGCTGTCGGTTCAGTTATTGGCGTCGTGTTAGAGCAAGACCACGTAGCCTTAAACACCTTAATTGACGAGCAGTACTCATCCCTGATTCGATCTAAAAGTCGCTTTTATATTACAGGGTCGGCAACCGCAGAGCTCACGGAATCAGGACTCAATGTATCAATCCCTCCAGCCAAACAATTATTAACTGGTTCAATTAGTTTTGTCAGTGAAGGGAGCGAGAAAGTTTATCCCGAATATCATTTATACCCGAGTCAGTCTTTGGCGGAACTTGCAAAATACAACCAAAGCGGTTCGCAAATGCTGACTCTTTTAACTGATGAATTACCACCAATCAGCCAAGGTAGCCCTCTTCTGTACCGTAATTTACAAGTCGGTAGCGTCTCTGGATTTAAGCTCACGAAAAACGGTGTAAAAATCGAGGTGAAAATTGAGAATCAATACCGTTACCTGATTACGAACCAAACTGTATTTTGGAATCGTTCTGGTGTTGAAGTCGAGGCATCACTGGCCGGCGTTAGTGTCAAAGCAGCACCACTTAAAACATTGCTACAAGGTGGTATTGCGTTTGATTCCTTGCAAGGTATCGATAATAAAAATAATAACTTGTGGAAATTATATGACAGCTATGAGCAAGCGAGAAAGTATGGACAAGAAGTGACCTTGATTGCTGATAGTTCTCTTGGTATCACTAAGGGGACGTCGATTAAATACAATAATATTGTTGTCGGTGAAGTCACATCTGTAACTCCCGACTTTCAGACCGGCATCATAACTCTTAAAGCCCGTATTGATCCTAGTTACGCCACTGATGTTGCAAGAGTTGATACGCATTTCTGGGTTGCTAAAACTAAAATCGGTCTAGATGGTATCGAAAACCTACAAAACTTAATCACCAGTAGTATTGAAGTACGGCCAGGTACTGGCAAGCCGAATTATCAATTCAAGTTAGAAAAGCAGCCGAAGCAAGAAACAGGTGTTGAGTTTACACTGCAAAGTGAAAGACGAGGCTCAGTGACTGAAGGAACACCAGTCCTTTACCGAGAAATGGAAGTGGGCGTCGTCACCCATGTAAAATTAGGCGACTTCGCTGACCGAGTTATTTTCACGGTAGAAATTCAAAAACCGTTCGCTTATTTAGTGCGTAATAACAGTGTATTTTGGAATGTTTCTGGGGTTGATGTCTCTATCGGGTTATCAGGCGCCAACATAAAGGCTGGAACCATAGACAGTATTGTGCGCGGAGGAATTACCTTTGCGACTCCCGAACAAAAGCAGTTACAACCTATCGCAAAACAAGGGCAAGCGTTTTACTTGTACCCTGCGGCAACACCAGAGTGGACGCAGTGGAGAACAGCGATTCCCAAACCTTAATCCGCCTCTTTAAAAAATGCAGCCTCCGAGCTGCATTTTTTACGGTTCTTATCTCATCTCGATTCTTATATAATTCGCAGCCAAACTTCCAAATGAGACAGAACCTTGCACGCCAACATAACACTGCCAGAAGCATTTCTTACGACAATTGAAGCAATATTACCCAATGAACTCACTATGAGTGATTTTATTGCCGCTTGTCAGCGCCCTCTTCGTAAAAGTATTCGAGTCAATACACTCAAAATATCTACCGAACACTTTTGCCAGCGAGCAGCAGAAAAAGGGTGGCAATTGTCTCCAGTGCCTTGGTGTGATACGGGGTTTTGGATTGAAGCTGATGAGTCGCAAGTTCCTCTCGGCAATACAGCTGAACACATGGCGGGGCTTTTTTATATTCAAGAAGCCAGCTCCATGATGCCAGTTTCAGCTCTATTTATGGATGAAAGCGCGCCCTTTAACTCTGTATTAGATATGGCGGCAGCGCCCGGCTCTAAAACCACACAAATAGCCGCTCAAATGGGTAATTTAGGTATTTTAGTTGCCAATGAATTTTCAGCCAGTCGCGTCAAAGTACTGCACGCCAACATAGAGCGTTGTGGCGTGCGCAATAGTGCACTTAGCAATTTTGATGGTCGAGTGTTTGGAGGGTGGTTACCAGAACAATTTGACGCAGTACTTATTGATGCGCCTTGTTCTGGTGAAGGCACGATCCGTAAAGATCCAGATGCAATGAAAAACTGGAGTAAAGCGTCGGTACTTTCCATTGCGGAAACACAGAAAGACTTAATTGAAAGTGCTTTTCATGCTCTCAAACCTGGTGGCGTAATGGTTTACTCTACCTGCACATTAAGTACAGAAGAAAACCAACAAGTTTGTCACCATCTAAAGGCCACCTTTGGCGAAGCGTTAGAATTTGTTTCTCTAGGTGATTTATTTGAGAATGCCAGTGCTTCATTAACTGAAGATGGCTTTTTGCATATCTTCCCGCAAGTTTACGATTGTGAAGGTTTCTTTGTCGCGAAAATCCGTAAATTAAGTTCCGTACCGAGCCCTGAAGTTAAAAAGCGTTTGGGTAAATTCCCATTTGAAAAAGCCAGTACCAAAGTACAGCAAGATATTGCACTACAGCTCAAAAAATCACTGGATATTGTACTGCCTAACGACGCCAGCGTATGGTTGCGCGATAACGATGTATGGTTATTTCCCAACGCATTAGAGCCGATGTTGGGTGAACTACGTTTTTCTCGAATGGGGATAAAAATTGCTGAAGCGCATAAGAAAGGTTATCGCTGGCAACACCAAGTCGCGACAGCGCTAGCTACTGGCAATGAAGCCAATTGCGTCATACTTTCGGTTGATGATGCAAGAGATTGGTACATGGGTAGAGATATCAGGTCAGAACAATCATCGAACCAAGGTGAAGTTATCGTAAAGCTCGGGAATAATGTAATTGGATTAGGGAAATGGGTCGGTAACCGCGTTAAAAATGGCCTGCCAAGAGAGCTAGTTAAAGACAAAAACCTATTCTAAACGGATAAACTATAGAATGAAATTCTAAAAAATCATCGCCAACGCGTGCATACCGACTACACTTATAAGGAAAGCACAACACGAATCTTTAGTGATTAGCGTAGGCTCTGTAAGAGCCATTCCCCTGGGCCCAAAGACGGTTGAGTTTTGGGCCTTTTTTTCTTTCAACAGTAATTAAACTAAACGAATACCGTCAGGTTCGATGGTAATTTTGCCCTGCTTATAGAGACCACCAATGCTTTTCTTAAACGTGCCTTTACTAGTACGGAAGGTAGCAAAAATAGCGTCAGGCGTTGACTTATCACTTAACGGTAAGAATCCACCTTTTTTCTCCAGAAGTTCAAGGATTTTCGCGCTCATTTCATCCATTTTTTCGACACCAACTTTTTGCAAAGCAAGGTCAATTTTTCCATCTTCGCGAACGTTCTTAATGTACCCCTTCAACGATTTGCCGATAAATAGTTTGCCAAACACATCCGATGGGAAAATCATCCCCCAATGTTGACCATTGATGATCGCTTTATAACCTAAATCTGAACGCTCAGCGATAAGCAGATCCACTTGTTGATTCTTCGTGTAATTAGCCGGAGTCTTATCCAATACTTTATTGAACTTTGTTGTCCCGACAATACGACCAGAAGCCTTATCGGTATAAACATAAACCAGAATGGTCTGCCCTTCAGTAAAGCGCGCTCGTTGTTCACTGTAAGGAACCAATAGATCTTTATCCTTGACTCCCCAATCAACAAAAACACCAGTACTGTTAACACCTTCGACTTTCATTAAACCCCATTCGCCCACTTTAGCAATGGGAATCTCGGTTGTCGCAGCTAGCTGATTATCTGAATCAAAATATAAAAACACATCAATTTGTTGCCCTAACTCAACACCTTCGGGTACAAATCGATTCGGTAGTAACGTCGTACCAAAATCACTTGCATCTAAAAACACGCCGAAATCGGCAATTTTCACGACTTCTAAACTGTTTATTTGACCAACATTAATCATTTACTTTGTCTCACCTCAATTTTACAGAGATTATACGTGATCTCTGTTATCCTTTCTCCCATTGAAGGAGAAAAATAAGTAATTTTTTCAGGAGCTTTCTTTGGTTAATGTAGATAAACAAGACGCGATTACGCTTAAAATTTCACATGCCACGTCCCAGAGCAAAGAGGTTGATCTGGACATTTATCTATTCATTCCTGGTGATTTAGGTTTAACTCCCGAAATTCTCCCTGAGTCAGAATTCTACTATAGCTCTATCCATCAAAAACGTGCCTATTACAGTGATAAAACTTTACTGCCTTTGGTGCATAGCCGCCTTGCCCAGCGCGGTCGACTCTCCTCGACTCAATATCGCGTCAGTTTAAGCCTATTTGCTTATCAATATGTGATTGCATTGGACAAAGCAGTGGTTCATCTGACCACGACGAGTGACAGCGTCACAGGAGGTGAGGTGGATAGCGTCATTGAGCTCTCTTTGGACATCCTTAAAAAGTTACGTCGAAGCATTCCTTACGAAGAAAACTTAAAACGCTACTACGCCAACATCGATAACTACCTATCTTGGTACACAGAACAAAAGTTTCTCTCGCTGGTGGCACATATGAATCGTGATGGCGATTATAAAACCATCAAAGAGCGTTTAATTACTTTAGTCGAAAAAGAACAAGCACACCGTAAACTAAATAACTACAATTCAGCAAAAGCTGGCGATGACATCACTCGGTTAAGCAATAAAATGCGTCTGCTTAGACGATTGATTGAGCACCCAATCGTACTCAATGAGAAAGTAACGTCTTTGGGTAGTAATATGAAACGGGCAGTAAAAGGCATCGCAACAGGATTAGTCATGCTTTTTGTTACCATCATTGCAATTACCGCTCGCGATTATTGGGGAGAAATTACGGCTTCCTTCATCATCGCCATGTCATTTGTTTATGCGCTTCGCGAAATTTTTAAAGACGACTTACGAGACATACTATGGCGTTGGATTCGTCGGGGTAAACCTAAGTGGAAACGCCGTTATATAGACCCAACCACAGGGAAAACGGTAGGACATAAGCTAGAGTGGCTAGACTATACGAACCTCAATAAGTTACCCGATAGAATCAAATCGATACGCAAAAAGAGAGTAGTCCAACGTGAGGAGCAGGTACTGCATTATCGATCCGAAACACAGATGTCGACTTCTCGTTTTATGAGCGGCTATGAAGAAACACGTGAAACGCTACAGGTTGATCTCCGCTCCATCACTCGTTTAATAGACAAAGGCTCAAACAGAATCTACCAATTAAACGGTGGGCAAGTCAGCCGCGAGTCCGTTGAAAAACGGCACTTACTAAACTTGATCATTAAAGAAGATAACCACCAAGGTAAAGCGCGCTACTATCGTTGGAAAATAGTGCTTAATCGCAGCAAAATTGTCGATGTTGAACAAATTGAATTGGATGGGTAACGTCCAATTCAATCTAATAGTTTTACTTCCCTATTCGCTTTAGAGATAACGTCAAAAGAAACTCAGCCATAACTTCATCGCCATGTAAAGTAGGACATGTTGCGGTAATTTTCACTATCTGATTAACACGCTCCCCAGTGGCTATTGTTTCATCCAGCATGCTGTCAATGAGCTGACCGTCATGACAATGAAAATGCACATCGGCCTCAGGACGTTTTAAGAATTCAGCCTGTAAGGCTTTAAAAGCCAAAGAAACTTTGCTGCCCCGTTGTTCTGCTTTATGCATGGCCATAAAACCACCTGCTACATCAGCACCAACCGCAAGCACACCAAAATACATACTATTTAAGTGGTTTTTATTGCGCCGCTTTAAAGGAATTCTGATCTCAACCGACTGATCATTCAACTGCAAAATTTTGGGACGGCATGACCAAATAAGTGGTACTTTGAAAAAGCCAAATAGGCTTAAGTAGAGGTTTGCTTTGGTAAGTGGGGAGAGCATATAAACTGACCTTTTTATATAGTTGTCGGACCAGTTCAAATTACAGCACGATAAATGTCAATAAATTGTTACTAAAAGTAAGAGCTGAGCGTAACTATTCTACGCTCAACTGAATTCATTATATTTTTACCACAACATCTGCTTGTGTATTTTCCACTAAATGCTCTTGAAGTTTTGGATAGTCGACTAGAGATTGCGTAACCACTAGAATCGGCTTTTTGGCTTGGCAAGCAGCTTTGACGGCTAAGTCCAATAGTGCAATAACGGCTTCACTTTCAGGATTAAATAGATGCGCAAGTGCAGCATTGTTCTTATCGATGCCCAAAGTGTATTGCGTTAAATTATCAATATTAATTGTGATGCCATCGAAATAGTGCATTAAACGCTCTGCTAACAACGCCGCCGAAGGCACATCACAAGAGTAATGTACTTTCAAACCTTGCAAACCACGCGGCAATCCTTGCTCTGCAAGACGGTCGATAATCGTAGCCGCATCGCTCAATGTTCTAACAAAAGGCACGACAATTTCTACATTCACACCCGCATTGCGTAGAACTTTAACCACCGAGCACTCATAGGAGAATGCTTTTGCGTACTGTTGAGAAGCAAAGCGAGAGACACCTCTCACTCCCATGGCTGGGTTGACTTCCTCGGGTTCAACCCAGCCACCAAGCAATGCTTTGTATGCATAGCTATCAGCATCACTTAAGCAAACTCGAATCGTTTGATGTGATTCTTGCACCGCTGACAATACTTTATCCACTATCGTCGCGGTAAAGTGCTCAGAAACCTCTTTATCATTGAGAATCGACTGCACCGATTCTTGTTCTAGTTCTGATAAGTTCGCAAAATGTTGCTCAATCGATGGGTGATAAAATAGCGAATCCAATATAATATCTGACAGTGAGACATAAAGATGTTGAGCGTTTCCACTCGTTTCTATAGCCGCTGGAAGAGCGTCACCAAGAACTAACTGTGCATGCATCGTGCTGTTTTGTGTCAAACTCATTACTGCTCCCTAACACTTTTTATTATCTTAATCTGGAAAATACCTATAGCGAGGATCGAATACAAGAACAAAAGTAAATATTTATGAAAATATACTGAATAAATTTTCACTTTACGCATTGTCGATAATAAGTTTTCCGTTTTACAGTTTATTCCTCTTGCCAATTCCGCTATCTTTAGCGCTTCGCAATAAGAGTACAGGCTTTAGTATGCCATTAAAAACAGATGAATTAAGAACTCAAGCAATGGGTCCAATGCCAACACCAGCAGAGCTTGGAAATGCGCATCCGATCACAAATGATGTTGCTGAGCGTATTGCCAACTCACGCCGTCAAATTGAAAATATCCTCACAGGTCAAGATGATCGTCTACTCGTTATCGTTGGACCATGCTCAGTTCATGATACTGAAGCCGCTTTAGATTACGCACGCCGTTTAAGTTCAATTCAAGCTCAATACGATAATGAGCTTTTCATTGTTATGCGTACCTATTTTGAAAAACCAAGAACTGTAATTGGGTGGAAAGGCTTAATTACCGATCCAAACTTAGATGGTTCATACGCATTAGAAACCGGCCTAAATAAAGCACGTCAGTTGTTGCTTGATATTAATAAGCTAGGTTTAGCGACAGCCACTGAATTTCTCGATATGATCACTGGTCAATATATTGCTGACCTCATCACTTGGGGAGCGATCGGTGCTCGTACAACTGAATCTCAAATTCACCGTGAAATGGCCTCTGCACTTTCATGCCCAGTCGGCTTTAAAAATGGTACCAATGGTAATATCAAAATTGCTATTGATGCTATTCGTGCAGCACAAGCTTCGCACTATTTTTACTCACCAGATAAAAATGGCCGCATGACAGTATACCGCACCAGTGGTAATCCATATGGACATGTCATTTTACGCGGTGGGGATACTGGGCCTAATTTTGATGCATATTCAGTGGCGAATTCCTGTCAGCAATTGGCTGAGTTTGGTCTACCACAGCGCCTTGTTGTTGACTTCAGTCACGCCAACTGCCAGAAGCAGCACAGAAAACAAATCGAGGTTGCTGCTGATATTTGTGCGCAAATTAGAGCAGGAAAAGATTTTGTCGCAGGCATTATGGCGGAGAGCTTTATTATTGAAGGTAATCAACCAATGCACGACTTAGATAACCTAACTTACGGCCAATCCATCACTGACCCTTGCTTAGGCTGGGATGAAACAGTGACCATGCTTGATATGCTTGCTAAAGCAATCGCAGACCGCCGCAACTTAAAATAAATATAAGGAACCACCATGCCTTCTTTTGATATCGTTTCAGAAGTCGATAATGTTGAAATTCGTAACGCTGTCGACAATGCAAACCGTGAACTGGCAACTCGCTTTGACTTTAGAAATGTTGAAGCCAGTTTTGAACTCAAAGATGAAACCGTAAAACTCTCTGCAGAGCATGATTTCCAACTGAATCAGATGATGGATATCTTACGCGGAAACCTTGCAAAACGAGGAGTAGACGCAAACTCCATAGATGCCAAAGAAGCCGTTGGTACAGGCAGACGTTGGCACAAAGATGTACAGTTTAAGCAAGGAGTGGATACGTTAACGGCGAAGAAAGTAGTGAAAGCGATTAAAGATGCAAAGCTAAAAGTTCAAGCATCAATCCAAGGTGATAAAGTACGAGTCACAGGTAAGAAGAGAGATGACTTACAGTCGGTAATCGCACTTATGCGTGAATCGGATATGGGACAACCCTTCCAATACGACAACTTCCGAGACTAACTTAAAATGCCACCGCATACCGGTGGCTTCTTTTTATGCAAGCAATTTGCATACTCGATTGAAGCTTAAAACCTAACGAACAGCTAATAGCTATAAGGTTAAATCTGCCCCTATTAACAGTGTGTAATCTGTTGCCTGCTTAGGCATCAACACACAAATTCGTCGTTTTTCCGCTCTCGCTTGGTTTAATTTTTCTGCAAGCTGAACTGCATCTTGGAAACTTTCCCTTTCCGCATCCCGACGGACGAGGTCAATAAACTCAAATGGACAGTTTTCTTCAAAGAATACGACCTCTGCACGCTGCATATAACGGAGCGCTTTAATCGGTAATAACTCTACATCATCACCAAAACTGATCCATGTGCATTGCCCTTCATTATCAATCGGTTGCTTCAGAGCTTGTTGGTATAGCGCCTCCAAATCCTCTCTATTTTTTGCATTTTCAACTTTAGGCTCACCGAGAAACTCTTCCCAAAACTTACGTCGTTCTGACACTGAAGCTAACAACTGTTTGATTGAATTTCGCTTAGATGAGCCAAAATCTGCCAATAATGATAAGTTTTGTGGTAACACTGCCTCTAGTGTTTCTCGGATATTACGAACTAAAACTGGAGATGCTCCCCCACTTGAGATCGCAATTTGAATTCGCCCACGATCGATCATCGAAGGGGTAATGAAATCACAATACGGTTGATCGTCAACTACATTGACTAAAATTCGAGAATTTTTCGCATCTTTATGCACTTGATGATTCAACGATGGGTTATCCGTCGTTGCCCATACTTGCAAATAATCGCGAGTGAGTAACTCGGATGAGTAGAAATTTTGCACCCATTGACAACGCTTTTGCTCAACGAGTTCTAACAAGTATGGCTCTATTTTAGGAGATACAATCGTGACAAGAGCGCCAGCCCGGATTAAAGCATCGACTTTTCGACACGCAACTTCACCACCACCAACAACCAACACCGGTTTATCGTTCAAATTTAGAAACAGGGGAAAATACTGCATTTCATTCCATGAATAAAGTAAATAACTATTCGCTAGATGCTACCAAAAATAGGGCAACGACGACACCAAATATCCATTGCAAAATAATTATTGACCGAATTAACACTAAGTTCTAGTGAAAAACTCCACAGCCAGCTGATTATGCAAATGTTAATTTTATATTAAAAGATAAAGATACTGCTTCCATCTGTTGCCCTACACTTGACCATTATCGTGCTATTTACATTTACTTAACATTTAGCCATTCTAACCATAGCTTAGATTTGTGACTCTAATTAAAAATGTTTTCAAATTATGAATTTGAGAAAATACAAATCCTTATCTACGCTTATAAACGGTTGATTTATAAATGTGCTCTTGTGTGCAAATACAGCCAATGAAATAAGAAACACAACATTTTTACTACGTTGCATCAGGTGTCACCTGATTTAACATGGATTATACAGGAAGGATACAAATGGCGAATAAACTAACACTTCTTGCTTCAGTTGTAGCGGCTTCTACAGCCATGATGGCGACAACAGCTTCTGCTGCAGACAGCACCCTAGATAAAGTTCTTTCACAAGGCGTTTTGACTTGTGGGGTAAGTACTGGCCTACCGGGCTTCTCAAACCCAAACTCTAAAGGTGAATGGGAAGGAATTGATGTTGAATATTGTCAAGCACTTGCAGCTGCAGTTCTTGGTGACAAGTCAAAAGTAAAATATGTTCCACTAACCGCTAAAGAACGCTTTACAGCACTTCAGTCTGGTGAAATCGATGTTCTTTCACGTAACACAACATGGACTTTACAACGTGATAGCGCCCTAGGTCTTAACTTCGTTGGCGTAAACTACTACGACGGCCAAGGCTTTATGGTCAAGAAAGATCTTGGTATCCAGAGTGCTAAAGAACTTGATGGTGCATCTGTTTGTGTTCAGTCAGGCACCACAACAGAGCTTAACCTAGCCGATTACTTCCGTAACAGCGGCATGAGCTACAAGCCAGTTGTATTTGATACTGCCGCTCAAACTTCGAAAGGTTTCGATGCTGGTCGCTGTGATGTGTTAACGACTGACCAATCAGGCCTATACGCCCTTCGCCTAAATTTACAAGACCCTAATGTAGCGGTTGTACTTCCGGAAATTATTTCTAAAGAGCCTCTCGGTCCAGTAGTACGTCAAGACGATGACAAATGGTTCAACGTTACAAAATGGACGTTAAATGCAATGATTAACGCTGAAGAATATGGCATCACGTCTAAAAATGCTGATGAAATGCTCAAGTCAAATGATCCAAATATCAAACGTATCCTTGGCCTTGATGGACCTAAAGGTAAAGGTTTAGGGATTCGTGATGACTGGGGTTACCAAATCGTGAAACAAGTCGGTAACTACGGTGAAAGTTTTGAGCGCACTGTTGGTACTGGTTCCCCACTACAAATCTCACGTGGTGTAAATGCTTTGTGGAACGCTGGCGGCTTTATGTACGCTCCACCACTCCGTTAATAGTGAAACAAACCCAAATGGGCGGTTTCGGCCGCCTTTTTTAGAAAATGGATTTGAGGTTATAGTTGTATGAAACCTACTAATACTATTGCGGCTAAGTCTGAGGTTCCCTCGGCGAAAAGCGCAAACCTGTTCTATAATCCCACCTTTCGATCAGTCGTATTTCAAGTCATAACAGTATCGGTATTGGGCTTTTTCTTTTATACCATTGTGTCAAATGCACTTTCGAATTTAGACGCTCGCGGTATCGCGACCGGCTTTGATTTTTTAGATCAAGAGGCTGGCTTTGGGATTGGCCTAACTCTTGTTGAATATGATGAAACATTCTCTTATGGACGCACCTTTGTTGTTGGTCTTTTAAATACGGCTTTGGTTTCCTTGCTTGGTGTTATTCTAGCAACCATCCTTGGTTTCTTTATTGGGATTGCTCGTTTGTCATCGAACTGGCTGGTGAGTCGATTAGCTGCTGTATACATTGAAACATTCCGTAATATTCCTTTGCTGTTACAAATTTTCTTTTGGTATTTTGCCGTTTTACAAGCACTGCCTTCACCAAGACAAAGCATGCAGTTAGGAGATTCAATTTTCCTTAACGTTCGAGGCCTATTCTTTCCCTCACCGGTTTTTGAAGCAGGCAGTTCAGCGATATTTTTTACCTTCATCGCCGGGTTGATAGCTTCAATCATTATCGGTATATGGGCTAGAAACAGACAAAGTTTAACTGGCCAACAAACACCAATGGCTAGAATAATTTTCGCACTGTGTGTCATTCTGCCCGTTGTTGTTTATTTTATTATGGGGCGACCTATCTCTGCGGAATACCCAGCACTAAAAGGGTTCAACTTCCAAGGTGGTATCAGTATTATCCCCGAATTGGCCGCTTTACTTGTCGCACTCAGTATTTATACGGCCGCATTTATCGCTGAGATCGTTCGTTCTGGTATCAATGCCGTTAATCACGGTCAATCAGAAGCTGCCATGTCTCTTGGCTTACCAAGATCAAAAACATTGAAACTGGTTGTAATTCCACAGGCACTACGCATCATCATCCCACCGTTAACCAGCCAGTACTTAAACTTAACGAAAAACTCATCGTTAGCTATGGCAATAGGTTATCCAGACTTAGTATCTGTTTTTGCAGGAACAACACTCAACCAGACTGGGCAAGCCATTGAAATTATCGCGATGACGATGGGGGTTTACCTGACACTAAGCTTGGTTACCTCAGCGTTAATGAACATTTATAACCGTAAAGTTGCTTTGGTGGAGAGATAAGATGAAAGTACATCAATTTCAGCCTAGCCTTCCGCCACCTGCTAATACTGTTGGTCTGGTCGGTTGGTTACGAAAAAACCTTTTTAACAACGCCGTAAACTCGGTTCTGACATTAGTCCTCGGTTATATGGCTCTATCATTGGTTTGGTATATCTTTAACTGGGCAATACTCGATGCCGATTGGATAGGCAGTACACGTAATGATTGCACACGTGATGGTGCGTGTTGGGTATTTATCAGTGTTAGATGGGATCAGTTCATGTACGGCTTTTACCCTGAAACTGAACTTTGGCGCCCTCGCCTTTTCTATTTCACACTTGCAATTTTCACTGTACTACTTGCGTATGAAAAAACGCCGAAAAAAACATGGATATGGTTATTCTTTGTCAATATCTACCCATTCATGGTTGCAGCTTTGCTGTACGGTGGTTTTTTTGGATTGGAAGTTGTTGATACACATAAGTGGGGTGGCTTACTCGTAACGTTGATCATCGCTTTGGTTGGTATTGTGGTGTCATTACCAATCGGTGTTGCCTTAGCTTTAGGTCGTCGTTCAGACATGCCAATTATACGTAGCTTGTGTACTGTATATATTGAAATGTGGCGTGGCGTTCCTCTGATTACTGTACTGTTTATGGCGTCGGTTATGCTACCGCTGTTCCTTTCCGAAGGCTCAGAAACCGACAAGCTGATCCGCGCACTGATCGGGGTCGTGATGTTCAGTGCGGCTTATATGGCTGAAGTAATTCGTGGTGGCCTACAAGCGATACCAAAAGGTCAATATGAAGCAGCAGATGCACTTGGCTTGAGCTACTGGAAAAAAATAAGTTTAATTATTTTGCCTCAGGCGCTAAAAATCACCATTCCATCAATTGTGAATACTTTCATTGGTTTATTTAAAGATACCAGTTTGGTACTCATTATCGGTATGTTCGACGTTTTAGGCATTGGACAAGCCGCAAATACTGACCCTGAATGGTTAGGCTTTGCGACCGAAAGTTATATATTTGTCGCGTTAGTGTTCTGGGTGTTTTGTTTTGGTATGTCGAGATACTCGATATGGCTCGAAAACAAACTCCACACTGGTCACAAACGATAATTAAGAATTCAAGGACGTATTATGACGCAACAACACAAACTAGCTCCCTCTGAAGAAGTCATGATTCAGATTAATGATATGAATAAATGGTACGGAGAGTTTCACGTACTGAAAAACATCAATCTAACAGTGAAAAAAGGCGAAAAAATCGTTATTTGTGGCCCTTCCGGCTCAGGTAAATCGACCATGATTCGCTGTATTAATCGACTTGAAGAGCATCAAAAAGGTCAAATTATCGTTGCAGGCAATGAGTTAACTGAAGATTTAAAAAATATCGAAGCCGTTCGCCGCGAAGTCGGCATGTGTTTTCAACACTTTAATTTATTCCCTCACCTGACTGTATTGGAAAACTGCACCCTAGCTCCTATTTGGGTCAAGAAAATGCCTAAGGGCGAAGCCGAAGCTATCGCAATGAAGTATTTAGAAAGGGTGAAGATCCCAGATCAAGCGGACAAATATCCAGGTCAATTGTCTGGTGGTCAGCAGCAACGTGTTGCCATTGCTCGCTCATTATGTATGAACCCACAAGTCATGTTATTTGATGAACCAACATCTGCGCTTGACCCAGAGATGGTTAGGGAAGTACTGGATGTAATGGTCGAGTTGGCTGAAGAAGGCATGACTATGCTTTGTGTGACGCATGAAATGGGCTTTGCTAAAGAAGTCGCCGATAGAGTTATCTTTATGGATGCGGGTGAAATCATCGAAGAAAACAACCCAGTTGAGTTCTTTGAAAACCCGCAATCAGACAGAACTCGAAACTTCCTTTCTCAAATTCTGCATCATTAATTAACAAACTTTGATTGCCAATTACTAACCAATTGATAAAAGAGGTGTTTTTCACCTCTTTTTCTTTTATGTTAACCGACACATCATGTTACACATTCATTAACATGTCCGTGACTATTTTTACTATTATGGAACGAAAGAAATGGTACATCGGGCTTGATTTATGGAACTTTCAGCCCCATAAATGTACTTAAAGACATAAACCCTTACGAGGAAGATTATGAACAGCCCTATGTTTACTCGCTCAACAAGTTTAGAGAGCACATTACAAACGAATAAAGTATTGAAGAATACGTACTTCTTACTTTCAATGACGCTAATGACCAGTGCTATTGCAGCAATGGCTACCATGGCTATGCAAATATCATCAATGATGGCGTTAGTTATGCAACTAGCCGCCATCGGAATCCTTTTCTTTGTGATGCCTAAAGCAGTTAACTCTTCTTCAGGTATCGTTTGGACATTTGTATTTACTACATTAATGGGTGGTGCCTTGGGGCCAATGCTGAACCATTATGTGGCGATTCCAAATGGTCCAAGTATTATTGCTCAAGCGTTAGGTTTGACTGGCCTAGTTTTTATGGGTCTATCCGCTTATACCATAACGACTAAAAAAGACTTTTCATTCATGAGAAGTTTCTTAATGGCTGGTCTTATCATCGTTATTGTTGCGGCACTTATTAATATCTTTGTTGGCTCAACAGTGGCTCAACTTGCTATTAGTAGCATTTCAGCACTCGTATTTTCTGGCTTTATTTTGTTTGATACAAGCCGTATCGTGCGAGGTGAAGAGACTAACTACATCAATGCAACTATCTCAATGTATTTGAATATTTTGAACCTGTTTATCAGCTTACTGAGCATTCTAGGTATAATGAACGACGACTAGTCTAGCCGTTTAGAAAAAGCCCGGGAGCGAACGCTTTCGGGCTTTTTACTTTCTAAATAGTTGAGATCAGACATACCGTGATATACCCTAGCGGCAAATCGTTATTTGAGGAACTCACATGTTCGAATACAACGGTAAAATCATCGAAACTGACGCTCAAGGTTACCTGCTTGACCACACTCAGTGGGAAGAAGGCATGATCCAAATTTTAGCTAATCATGAAGAGATCGAATTGACGGATGCGCATTTAGAAGTCATTCACTTTGTTCGCCAATTTTATGAAGAATTTAATACGTCCCCTGCTGTACGCATGCTTGTAAAGGCCATGGAAAAAGCACATGGACCAGAAAAAGGTAATAGTAAGTATTTGTTTAAGCTATTTAAACAAGGCCCAGCTAAACAAGCAACCAAACTTGCAGGCCTGCCTAAACCCGCGAAGTGCTTATAAGATATATACGATAAGGCTCACTAAATAGCCTTATCGTATTTCAAAACCTTTAAAACTTTCAGAAGCAAAACCACTTTCACGCATCACAAACTCAACCTGCGCGGTCTTTGGTCCTTGTTTAATCCATTGGTAAAGCTGTTCTATTTTGTCGCTATCTCCAACGGCTATCACTTCTACATCAGCATTATTTAAATTTTTAGCGTACCCTGTTAAACCTAGTTTCAAGGCATAATGTGCTGTGTGGTAACGAAAACCAACCCCTTGCACTATTCCTGAGACTACAAATTTATCGCATTGAGTCACCATGAACACCTCGCTATCTCATCTAAACCATATACATTGGTAATTTGAACCTAAACCCAACAAACCTATCATTTATTTAATATTATGGAATAGATAAATGCTCTTTGAATTGATAGATATCCCATTGATTAAAAATCGTAATGAATGATGACTTTTTAAGATCAAGTAATTAGCAATCCAACATATAGCGTATCTCCGTTTCTTTATTTGCTTTCCATAACCTTTTCTATGAAAATACGCCCCCATTTTGAATATTTCATCGAGTAACCTATGACACCTGCAATTTATCTAGTAAAAGGCCGAGAAAAGTCTTTACGCCGTAAACATCCTTGGATTTTCTCGAGAGGAATCAATAAGGTTGAAGGTGAACCTAGCCTCGGTGAAACGGTAGATGTACTTACCCATGACGGCCAGTGGTTAGCTAAAGCAGCCTATTCCCCCACCTCTCAAATTAGAGCGCGCGTGTGGAGCTTTGACAAAAGAGAAATTGATACGGATTTCTTTGTTCAACGAATCAAAGACGCTTTACTAGTACGTGAAGATATTATCGCGCGAGATGGCTTGACAGGTTTTAGACTTATTGCTGCTGAATCAGATGGCTTACCTGGGATAACCATCGATAAGTATCAAGACTACCTAGTTTGCCAACTACTTAGTGCTGGTGCCGAGTTCCACAAATCCTCGCTCGTTGATGCCCTTATCCAAGTTTTCCCTGAATGCAGTATCTACGAGCGCTCAGATGTCGCGGTGCGTAAAAAAGAAGGTCTTGAAGAAACAACTGGTGTGCTTCACGGTCAAGAACCGCCAAAATCAGTCATCATTGAAGAAAATGGGGTAAAAATAAGCGTCGATATTATTGGTGGACACAAAACTGGTTTCTACCTTGATCAACGAGATAGCCGCCAAAAGTCTTTAAAATATGTTAAAAATAAAGAGGTTCTTAACTGCTTTTCCTACACAGGAGGTTTTGGCCTGTACGCCCTAAAAGGTGGTGCACAGCGTGTTATCAATGCCGACGTATCTCAACCAGCACTAGATACCGCTAAATATAATGCTGAAATTAACAATTTTGATATTTCTAAAAAACGAGCCGTTTTCCTGAATGCCGATGTTTTTAAATTGCTACGTGAGTACCGTGATCAAGGTACACAATTTGATGTGGTCATCATGGACCCACCAAAATTTGTATCGAGCAAAAATAACTTAACGTCAGGGGCAAATGGTTATAAAGATATTAACATGCTCGCCATGCAAATTTTAAAGCCAGGTGGAACACTACTTACCTACTCATGCTCTGGCTTAATGGGAACCGACCTATTTCAAAAAATACTTGCTGATGCCGCCTTGGATGCAGGCCGCAGCGTTAAGTTTGTAGAAAGATTCGAGCAAGCTGCCGATCATCTTACAGATTCAGCCTATCCTGAAGGTTTTTATTTGAAAGGGTTCGCTTGTAAGGTTTTATAATACAAAGCACAGCAAACAACTATTCACTCTAGCAGTAGCCAAAGATATCCAGACAACATAATGATAACCACCTACTGAAGTAGGTGGTTTTTTATATGCGCCTATAAGGCTCTCCTACTGGCTGCGCCCTAGCAGGCGCGTAGTGATCTGACATTTGTATATGACTATTTCCTGCGGCCCGTAAACGGGCTACCTGAATACGGGATCGCTAATTGCTCTCCCATTTTATCTTGCTCTAGTTGGTGCTTTATGTAACTTTTTATCTTCTCGGTGTTTTTTCCTACCGTATCTACATAATACCCTCGACACCAAAATTCTGGTCGTGACTCCAACATGAAGAACTTGTGTTAAAATGGTAACCTTTTCACCCTCAAACAAGAAATCATGGCTACCATTCAATGTCGATTTTGTAACCAAACTGAACATGTACGTAAACACGGCAAGGGGGTAACGGGCTTTCAGCGATTTCGTTGCATAGAATGTAAGCGTTCCTTTCAGCTTGATTACGCTTACGAGGCATATAAGCCTAATGTCAAAGAACAAATTATTGATATGGCAATGAATAGCTCGGGTGTTAGAGAAACAAGCCGTGTCTTAAAAGTTGGCTACAACACCGTGCTACGCACTTTAAAAAACTTTCGCCAAGGCAAGTGACCGCTATACCCTTCGATAAAGCAAACATCTCTCTAATCTGTAAAGTTGATGAGCAATGGTCATTCGTAGGTAAAAAGAAAAATCACCGCTGGCTTTGGTATGCTTGGGAGCCTCGCTATAAGCGCATCATCGCTCATGCATTTGGTAGCTGTAGTACGGATGCTCTGCGCTCGTTGCTCGCTTTGCTCAAGCCGTTTGATATCAGCTTTTTTTACCGATGACTTCAGCGTTTACACAAAGGAATTACCAAGGGAAAAGTCTGTCGTGGGCAAAAGGTTCACTCAACGGATTGAGCGAACCAATTTAACCCTACGTTCCAGATTAAAACGTTTAGTACGTAGAACAATCGGTTTTTCCAAATCGGAGAAGATGCACGATAAGGTGATCGGAACATTCATTGAATGAGAACTCTATCTTTGAATCAACCGATTGGAGTCACGACCCGAAAATTAATGTGATTGGTATTAGCACTTAACACTTAGAAAACAAAGTATGCTTATTCATGCAGCATTATTAAAGTTGGCATTATAGCGACTTAAGTTACACATTGATATATTATACTAACATCACAGTAAATGATGTTTTTTTGGCATTGTTAGACTAATCTAAACTTTGTTAGTGATTCCTCTCACCTTGATTAAACAAAACTATGTTATATGATTGTGTACAGGTGGTGGATAATTGTTTATTAATGTTATTTTATTTGCGTTTTCGATAAATCATCTCATTAATGAGACAATCAATGCCGTAGTATTAGATAATGAAATGTAAGCACCTTGAGGAGTACCAAAGTGAATTGGAAAAAAATTAAAATATTCAGTTGTGTCACAGTACTTAGTCTTCCTATTTCTGCGTATAGCCAGACTCTGGAACAGGCAGTCTCAATAACGCTAGCAACCAACCCAAGGATAAAGAGTTCATTCAACGAATACGTAAGTAAACGTTACAGCTCTGATGCTTCGTCTGGAGCTTATTTACCAAAGATTGATTTAGATGCTGGTATAGGCTACGAGGCTGTAGATTTAACATCAGGCATTGACAATGAATTAACTCGCAAAGATGCGACGATAACATTAACTCAGTTGATCTGGGATGGCTCATCTACATTAAATGATATTGATCGAACTTCAGCAGAGGCTGAATCCGTGCGCTTTCAACTATTTGCCGATGCGCAAGACATAGCATTAGAAGTGACTAAGATCTATCTCGACTCAATAAAAGCTTCTGAGATTCTAACGCTTTCCGAAACGAATCTAGCAATACATAAAAAAATATATAGTGATATTCAAAAACGCGTTGAATCAGGAATAGGTTCTACCGCTGATTTATCTCAGGTTGAAGCGCGTTTAGCAAAAGCACACGCAAATTTATTAGCCGCGCAGAATAACTTGTTTAATGTACATACTAAGTTCAAACGTATTGTTGGTCAGACACCTCAAGGGTTAATTTTCCCTCGTGCTGACCAATCAGCTTTACCCTTTAATATTGATTCAGCGATTGACAAAGCGTATAAGAATCATCCGGTAATTAAAGTCGCACAGGCCGATGTCGATTCAGCCAAATTTCAATATAAGCAAAGTCAAGGTACAAACTACCCTACACTCTCTTTTGAAGTAGCTCAGACATGGCGTGATGACGCGGGTGGTGTCGAAGGTAGCAGTAATGAATTTTCTGCCATGCTTCGGATGAAATATAATTTGTACAACGGTGGATCAGATTCAGATCGTACTGAAAGTGCAGCCTATCAGATGAATAAAGCAAAAGATTTAAGAGACAAAGCCTACCGATCGGTTGAAGAAGGGTTAAAATTGTCTTGGAGCGCACTGGATTTAACTTTACAGCAAAAAGAATTTCTAGCTGATCATGTCGATTCTGCATCTGATACTGTTATTGCATATGAAAAACAATACCGCTTGGGTAAACGTTCATTACTTGATGTATTGAATACCGAGAACGAACTTTTTGAAGCTCGCAAAGGCTACTTAGACACTAAATATGATGAACAATATGCAAAATACCGCGTAATGAATGCAACTGGTACACTGTTAACGGCATTAAGAGTAGAGACTCCGAAAGAATGGCATGAAACAGTGGAGTATTAAGATGCTAAAATATTTATTACCACTCATGACCAGTTCATCACTTATTATTTCTGTAACTTCATATGCTGATGATGAGTATAAGTATCTCACGACACCTATAGCTATACAGATTGATAATTTACAAGACGACGACAGAGATGGAGTGATTGATGCGCGGGATCTGTGTCCTGATACTCCTTTAAGATCAGATATTGATAACGATGGATGTGGTAGCTATGTTAAAGCCGAAGAACAGCTTCAATTAAGTATCTTGTTTGCTAATAACTCTGCAGATATTAATCCTGTATTTCGTGGACAAATCCGTTCAATGTCAGAGTTTTTAAAGCAGTATCCATCAACATCTATTGAGCTACAAGGTTATGCAAGTAAAATAGGAAATGCTGAATACAATTTATCACTGTCGACAATGCGAGCTCACAATGTGAAAAATGCCTTAGTTAGCCATGGTATTGACCAGAGTCGGATTCGTATCGTTGGCTTTGGTGATACCAACCTTGCCAAAAGTGGCGATGATGAAGTTAGCCGTGCTATGAACAGAAAAGTGATTGCAACCGTTGTTGGTCATAAAGGTTCGATTAAGGAAGAATGGTCTATTTTCACTAAACGCGACCAGTAGTCGGCAAACGGTATTGATATAAAGGGCATTTTTGCCCTTTTTACTTTCTAAAATTGTAATGTGTTTGACAACACAAAATGCTATCCTTGCCACGTCATAACCTTATGAGATAAAGATAATGAGCAAATTAACTGCTGACCTTCAAGCAAACTTAGAACTGTTTGTAGCACAAACAAAAGAAACCCAATTAGTTTGGGGTCTAAAAAACGAAGATGGTTGGCTTGCATGCGACTCTACGGAATTCGAAAACAGTGAAGTGATGCCTTTTTGGTCTGCGAAAGAAGATGCAGAAACTCACAATGTAGAAGAGTGGTCTGATTTTGAAGTGTTAGAAATTCCTTTAGATATTTTTGTTGAAGATTGGCTCATTACACTGGATGAAGATGGTGTGTTGATCGGTACAAATTGGAATGCAAGCTTAGAAGGTAAAGAGGTTGAGCCTGCTGATCTGGCTAAAATGTACCTTTAACCATTAGCTGTTATCTTAGATAAATGCTCCGCCTGAGGTGGAGCATTTTCGTTTTATCCTATCAACTATACCCAAACCACTTGAAGTTGCAGGTAGGCGGCAAGTGAGTAAATCCTCATGAGCATAGATACACTATGTGATTAGGGTAAGCGGATGTAGCCAACACCGCTGCAACTTCAAGTCGGAAGGGTATAAGCACTTTCGGTTCACTGCTTGCGTCTGAGCTCATTCATTATTTCCGACTTATTGCCAAGGTAATCGGTTAACCCAACCTTACGCAATTCACATGATGGACAATCGCCGCATCCATCGCCAATAATGCCGTTGTAACAGGTCAACGTTTCATTTCTCACTAGCTCTAGTGCATCGTATTGATCAGCCAACGCCCACGTTTCTGCTTTATTCAACCACATCAATGGTGTACTGATCTTAAATTGACGATCCATACCTTGTACTAAAGCACTATTCATTGCTTCAACAAAGTCATTGCGACAGTCCGGATAGCCTGAAAAATCAGTTTCACAAACCCCAGTAATAACAGTATCTGCACCAATTTGGTAGGCGTAAATACCCGCTAAAGTTAGAAATAAAATATTGCGGCCAGGTACGAAGGAGTTTGGTAGACCATTGTCTTGCAACTCATGCGATACAGGAATATCGTCTCTGGTCAAAGAGCTGATCGCTAATTCATTCAATAGGCCAACATCCATGACTTTATGTGCCGCCACACCTAATTTTGTTGCTAACGCTTTGGCAATCTCAATTTCTAATTTATGACGCTGACCGTAATCGAAAGTAATTGCATGCACTTCATCAAACTCACTTAAGGCTTGAACCAAGCAGGTAGTCGAGTCTTGTCCACCACTAAATACAACAACGGCTTTTTTCATGATTTATCCTCTATGCAATACTGAGATACTTATGAGTTTGGATTGATAAACGCCAATTTCTCGCAATACATGTATCAATACACAATTGCGTTGCTCTCTCTTTTTGACTGATCGGTTGCAGGGCGATAATGGTCGATGTAGGTACATTTGCTCTTGAGAGTAACTCATCTAATTGATCGATATCTTTTGATGTCGCCACTGGGTGTTTAATTTCATTCGCTCGAAGTAGCGCCGAATCTAAAACGGGTAATTTACCTTTCATGGCCACCTTGGGTGACACCGTAACCCATGTTTTTTCTGTTGTTTGTATCGGAGATGTTCCACTTGTCTCAATTTGACACTGACAGCCTATTGCTTCAAACGCTTGCGCTAGCGGTCGTAAATCATAGATACAGGGCTCTCCACCAGTAATTACAATATGCTTAGCTTGATAGCCCTGTTTTTTATAAAGCGAAATAATCTGTTTAGCACTGGCTGAGCACCAAATTGGGCTGTCTTGAGTCTTAGCTAAAATGTCATCTGTGGAGCACTCATCTTGCGGCGTAGCATCCCAAGTTTGTTTCGTGTCGCACCAAGCACATCCTACAAGGCATTGTTGCAGACGAATAAAAACAGAAGGCACACCAGTATAAACACCTTCACCTTGGATGGTTTCGAACATTTCGTTAATTTTGTACAACGTAAACTCAGCCTAACTTGCTATCAAAAATATAGGTCGCTGACCTTAATGGAAGCCCAGCTTCAGGTCAAATTAATCCCCCGCTATTAACTAAAAAATTGCTTAAATCAGTGGCACTGGAATCCTAACTTGAATAAGCTGCACACTTCTTCTTTTTTAAATTTAGGTAAGACATGTACAAACTCATCGCATTAGACATGGATGGCACACTACTCAATAGCAAAAAGCAAATTACAGAAAGAACCAAGCAAGCTATCGCCAAAGCTCGGGAGCAAGGTATCACCGTGGTACTTGCATCTGGTCGCCCAATAGACGGTATGCGCGATAAATTGGAAGAACTTAATCTGAACTCTAACGATGATTTTGTACTCTATTACAACGGCTCTATGGTGCAAAACATTGGTACTGGTGAAATCATCCACCACCAGATCATCGACGGAAAATCAGCAAAACAAGTAGCAAAACTGGCAAGCCAATTTGGTGTAAATACGCACGCCTTCAGCCAAATACACGGTCTAATTACACCACATATCAGTGAATACACTGAACTGGAAGCAAGAATCAATGGGTTGTCTATCACTGAAATGGACTTTGACGAACTGGAAGATGACCACCCAATTATCAAAGCTATGATCGTCGCCGAACCAAGCCTACTGAGCGATACGGTGGCTAAATTGCCTGAAGAACTGTACCAACAATTTACCATTGTTCAGAGTGCGCCATTCTTTTTAGAGTTTCTCAACACTCAGAGTAATAAAGGTGTTGGCGTTAAAGCGATTGCTGATCACTTAGCAATAACGGCCGATCAAGTAATATGCATGGGTGATGCAGAGAATGATCACCACATGTTGGAATTTGCCGGGCTCGGTATAGCAATGGCCAATGCGATGGAGCAAACTAAGATAATTGCAGATCATATTACGCTAAGTAATGATGAAGATGGTGTTGCTATTGCTATTGAGAAATTTGCGCTCAATTAACGCTGAAGCATGAGTAGAAAAAAAGTATCCACCGGCATAGCCGGTGGTTTTTCATATGCGCCTATAAGGCTTTCCTACTGGCAGCGCCCTAGCAGGCGCGTAGTGATCTGACATTTGCATATGACTATTTCCTGCGGCCCGTAAAC